>QFQM01000416.1 GCA_003243255.1 Flavobacterium psychrophilum
GCGTGGCTTGCGCAGTGCGGGCTGACGGTGGAGCAACTGGCCAGACAGGTGGAGCCGGAATACACACCGGCGCGAAAAGTTCATTTTTACCACTGCGACCACCGGGGCCTGCCGCTGGCGCTCATCAGCGAAGACGGCAATACGGCGTGGCGCGGGGAGTATGATGAATGGGGCAACCAGCTTAATGAGGAGAACCCGCATCACCTGCACCAGCCGTACCGTCTGCCAGGGCAGCAGCATGATGAGGAGTCGGGGCTGTACTATAACCGTCACCGGCACTACGATCCGTTGCAGGGGCGGTATATCACCCCGGACCCGATTGGGTTGAGAGGTGGATGGAATATGTATCAGTATCCGTTGAATCCCATACAAGTGATAGACCCAATGGGGTTAGATGCGATTGAGAATATGACATCAGGTGGACTAATTTATGCCGTATCTGGTGTACCTGGATTGATTGCTGCAAACAGCATTACTAACAGTGCTTACCAGTTCGGTTATGATATGGATGCTATTGTTGGCGGAGCTCATAATGGGGCCGCCGATGCAATGAGACATTGTTACTTGATGTGTCGAATGACTAAGACATTTGGATCAACAATAGCTGACGTGATAGGTAAAAATCATGAGGCGGCAGGGGATAGACAAGGTCAGCCAGCTAAAGAAAGAATCATGGATCTTAAAAATAACACTGTCGGTATTGCTTGTGGCGATTTTTCTGCCAAATGTAGCGATGCATGTATTGAAAAATATAACACTGGGCAACTCTTCGGGTTAGATGGTATAAAAGCAGATAATCCAATAAAAGCAAAGCAAGGGAGTTCAGATGCTTCAAATTATTAGAGGCAAACTTGTCATTTTTTTAATTACCCTTTGTTTATTTGTTGTTTACCTTGGGTTTGATAACAATTCAAATTCTGACATCGTATTTTATGGACATAAAACACCAAAGAGCGTTGAGATATATCTTTCTGAAAAAAATATTATTTATAAAATAATTAATGACCAAAAAATTAGTAGAGGGAATGGTCATTTTATAAGTATAATGGTTAATAATTACAGGACGCACTGTGGAGTGGTTGATATAAATCTTAATTTTTTCAATGATATTCTTTATAGCGTGCGATTAAAAAACATTAGTAAACTGGAGAATATGGAGTTCTGCGCTACAAAACAACGGGTGTATTTTAGTGATAAAAACAAGAAGGCTAGTTATAAAATAATTAATTATGGAGACTATTATGATGTTGATTATTATGATAACAATTTGAAAAATGAAGTTTTTGACTGGATTGGTAAATGGTCATAATGAACAACACCAGAAAGAGAAAAATATAAAATACATACAGAAAGACATGAGAGCAAGGGACGGGGCAGGGCAAGATCATGAAAATTGTGATGTAAATCACGATTTTCATCTTTGCTTTAACGCCTACAGGTGATCAAAATTTAACCTTTGGAATAACTAAAAAGATAAAAAAGGACGCCAGGTGAGTATTCAAAGTTTGCTTGATTATATTTCAGTGACCCCTGATATACGACAACAAGGAAAGGTTAAACATAAATTATCTGCTATTTTGTTTCTCACCGTATGTGCAGTAATTGCAGGTGCCGATGAGTGGCAGGAAATTGAAGATTTTGGACATGAAAGACTTGAATGGCTAAAGAAATATGGTGATTTTGATAATGGCATTCCGGTCGATGACACCATTGCACGCGTTGTGAGTAACATTGACAGTTTGGCCTTTGAAAAGATGTTTATTGAATGGATGCAGGAGTGCCATGAAATCACTGATGGTGAAATTATAGCAATAGATGGAAAGACCATAAGAGGCTCCTTTGATAAGGGAAAAAGAAAAGGAGCAATCCATATGGTGAGTGCATTCTCGAACGAAAATGGTGTTGTACTGGGGCAGGTGAAAACGGAAGCCAAAAGTAATGAGATTACAGCCATTCCAGAGTTGCTTAACCTACTGTATTTAAAGAAAAATTTGATAACCATTGATGCTATGGGCTGTCAGAAAGATATCGCTTCGAAGATCAAAGATAAAAAAGCAGATTATCTTCTGGCAGTAAAAGGCAATCAGGGGAAATTACATCATGCATTCGAGGAAAAATTTCCTGTAAATGTGTTTTCTAATTATAAAGGCGATTCGTTTAGTACGCAGGAGATAAGTCATGGAAGAAAAGAAACACGTTTGCATATTGTCAGTAACGTAACGCCTGAACTTTTGTGATTTTGAATTCGAATGGAAGGGATTAAAAAAGCTTTGTGTAGCATTGTCATTCAGGCAGAAGAAAGAAGATAAATCAGCAGAAGGTGTAAGCATCCGATATTATATTTCATCAAAGGATATGGATGCTAAAGAATTTGCACATGCTATCAGAGCGCACTGGCTGATCGAGCACAGTCTTCATTGGGTGTTAGATGTAAAAATGAATGAAGATGCCAGCCGGATAAGAAGAGGAAACGCAGCCTAAATAATATCTGGAATAAAGAAGATGGCACTGAATTTATTAAGAGATTGCAAAGACATTAAGGGTGAAGAGGAAAAGAAAGAAGGCTGCGTTAAACACAGGGAAAGATCATCAGAAGTTCACTTTTTGTACTAAACAATTCGCATTTTATGTTTAAAAATTGAGATATTCCTTATTACCTAAAGCTGTTTTTTATTGCTTACACATGATCAAATACTCCTTACATAATTAAGGAGAACAAAATGGAACTTAAAAAATTGATGGGACATATTTCTATTATCCCCGATTACAGACAAGCCTGGAAAATGGAACATAAGTTATCGGATATTCTACTGTTGACTATTTGTGCCGTTATTTCTGGTGCAGAAGGCTGGGAAGATATAGAGGATTTTGGGG
>QFQM01000417.1 GCA_003243255.1 Flavobacterium psychrophilum
TTCTGTTCATCTTTAAAATAGGAGTGGCACAAGACAAACAAAATGCGCTAAATGAAAATAACAGTACTTTCCACAGTACAATTGTTACAATACCACTTGAAGACGGTGCTAAAATGAAAGCAAGATTGTGCTATCCTTATTCTAACATCATTAAGCAGGTAGTTATATATATACATGGTACAGGACCGGGTAATTATCTGGATCGGCGTAAGATCGGTAATGCAGAACTAAACTACTTTGATTTCTTTGCAAAAGAATTTGTTAGTCGTGAGGTAGCCTTCGTTAGTTATAACAAAAGAGGGTGCGATACCTCCATGATGCCGCCCTACTATAATAAGCTGGATAGTGTTGCATACCGTAAATGTCTTCCGGTGCAGGAAACCAAGGACTTAGGATCGCTTATCCAATATTTAAAAAATGACCCTCGTATAGCTGGAAGCAAAATAGTTTTACTGGGCTGGAGTGAAGGAACAATCATTGCGGCAATGGCGGCCGAAACTTTCAAGAATGATATAGCTGCCCTTTTTCTGGCTGGTTATGCCAATGATAATATGCTTGATATCATTGATTGGCAATTCTCTGGAGAATCTTCAATGATCAATACATTAAAGTATTTTGATGCAGATAGCAATCGCATGATTTCGAGGCAAGAATATGAATCTAAAGAAAAGCGTCCAGCTTATATGCGTGAAAGTATTTTTGGAAATGCCGACTTTTCTCAATTGGATGTTAATAGGGATAGCTTAATCAACAAAGATGATTTCAAATTAATTAATGAGCCAAGACATAAGATGTTACTCAATGCCGTTGAAAAAAATGATGATCTCTGGATCTGGAATAATTACTTTCAGGTAACCAGCCAATGGATTAAAGAACATTCAGCACTGGAGGCAAATAAATCCCGTTTATTGAGATTGGAGCTTCCTATTTTAATTTTTCAGGGAGAAGATGACGCCAATACGCCGGCCACCGGGGTAACAGACATTCAGCAGAGATTTTGGTTGAATAATAAACTTAACCTGAAAAGCTTCATTTTCAAAGGTCATAATCATGACTTGAATTACCAGCAATGGGTTTTTCAGGGAAAAATATCTGAGGGACTGGGCCAGCTTTTCAACAGCACCGGTAAATAAGGCTATTTATATGATAGTTAAAGCCTAAAACAAATCAGTTCAATTTTATGTCGGGTTATGCTTAGTACTGCATAGAGTATTAATGTCGTGCAAATGTCGCCTTAATGTCACCTCATTGAAGTATGAATTCCCAAAACAGTATCAGACCTTTACAGCAATAATTTAAATTATGAATACAGGAGAACTTATCAAATCCATGAGAGTTAAAAAAGGCTTGACGCAGGATGAACTGGCAGAGAGAACGGGGATTACGGTGAGAACTATCCAGCGTATCGAACAAGGGAAAGTAAATCCTCGCAGCTACTCCATTAAAGTAATCGCAACCGCATTAAACGTAGACTCTAGGGAGCTTGTCGACTCTTCCAATGAAGATAACGTAGCATACACCAACGGGAAAAGGATCTGGCTCCCACTCTTGCATTTGAGCGGACTGTTTCTCCTTTTGATACCAACAATGATCATATGGGCTTATAAACGTGATGAAGTTGACGGTATGAAAGAAGCAGGCGCCCAGGTAATTAATTTCCAGCTAACAATGCTTGCAGTACTTATTCCATCCGGTGTGCTAGCTTTTACTATGGTAACCATCCCTGTTTGCATTTTTATTGGCACATTCAGCACCGTTGTTATCATTATTAATACCATACTTGCAATTGCGGAAAACCCTTATCGATATCCCTTAACTTACCAATTTATTAAGCCATGAGAAGTCTATTAATTATTCTTTGCACATTTTCCGTTTTAAACACCGCTGCGCAATACATCACAACTTATCCGGATATTAGTGATAAGAGTAAGTGGAAGGTATATAATCGGAAAATTAATGTGGATACTGCTCTTCATCTAAGTTCGAATCAGGGAGATGGGATTGTATGGTTTAAGGATTTACTCTTTAAAGAAGGTGAGATTGAGCTTGACATTAGAGGGAAAGACGTCCAGGGAAAAAGCTTTGTTGGTATCGCTTTTCACGGCCAGAACGACACAAGTTATGAAGCTGTATATTTCAGGCCATTCAATTTTAGAAGTCCCGATAAGAACAACCATTCCGTCCAGTATATATCCCATCCTGAAAATCCGTGGTTTAAGCTAAGGGAGCTATTCCCGGGTTTGTATGAAAACAAGATAATTCCTGCGCCCAATCCCGATCAATGGTTTCATGTAAAGATCATAATCACGTCCCTTCAAATAAGAGTATTCGTCAATAAATCAAATAATTACAACTTTATGATTGAAAAATTGCTTCCAAAACCAGCCGGACTTGTGGGACTTTGGGTAGGAAATGGTTCTGATGGCACATTTAGAAATCTGAAGATAGTTCAATACTAAAATATTGGGTCTTCCACATTAATCAACAGTTGACATACAGTACGAGCTTTTTCTGGAGCTTTTATTGCGGCCTGTCAAAAAAACTTTTGAACACCAGTCATCTTGCTACCTTAGATTGTTTTACAGATTTATAGTAAACATAATCAGAAACAGGCGATGACAAACTATCTTGAAAAGATCATTATTGATATCGAGCTTCAGTCGATTGAAGGCATAAAGGAGTGCTTTGAAAACGGCATATCTCCTGATGCAGAGTTTAAGAATCGACCTCTTATTTATGAGGTAATCTCGGGCTATCCCCGAGGGGAGGGATTCAAGAAATCTATAAAAGCTTTTGTAGATTACGGAGTCACCTTTGAAGACAAAGTGCTGCTTGCGGTTTTACTTGATGATCCT
>QFQM01000418.1 GCA_003243255.1 Flavobacterium psychrophilum
AATACAATTTTTTCAACTCGTTTACATCCTTAACAGGTTTATCATTTATAGAACGGATGACATCTCTTTCACGAATCCCCCATCGGGCCAATTCGCCGTTGCTTTCGACCGACAAAACAATAACCCCGGTTTCATCGGGTAACCCGTAGGCAGATCGATCGCCAAGACCGGATACCGAGCGAAGTTTTGCCCCCGCAAATGATAGCACATCACCGCTTCCTTTGCCACCATCATCAATTAACCATGCCGGTATTGCAGGAGTTAAAGCGATTTTCTTCAGGGAAGGCTTCAGGACGCCAAATTCATCCATCGGAAAATTGACAAACCCAACGGTAAATGCCGGAGAACCCGGTGCTAATGTATAATTACCGGTAGACGAATTAGCCACTATCAATTGCCCGCTCTTACTTGCCATATCCGTTCCAGACGCCTGGGCATTCTCTAAAGCGGCATCGCTGGTGAAAAAATTACTATCCACTTGCTTGCCCCAATAGTCAATACCGATCGGCGCATATGGCTTCATGACGATATTGCGCCTGAATACGTCACCACTGTTTTTAAACCATACATGGGGATGAAAAGTATTATTGACCAGAATATTATTCTCCGCGACCCGGTAAAAGCCTTCACGAAATTTCAACCCACCATTTAAACAAACATTATTGTAGATGAGATAATTGGTTGAACCATCATCCAGGTCAATATCCCACCCATTATCGCAACGGAAACGATTGTTGCGAAGAATAGTTTGCTTACGGGCATCTAGTAAGATCAATTCAGGATGCGCAGCTACAAGACTATCCATATAACCACGATTGGGATGCCAGAACCGGTCCCTCCCCCATGAATTGAAAGAACCATGATCGCCCGTCTCCTGCACGGTATTGAAAACATCGTTGAACTCGATGATATGTCCGCCGAAACAACCGTCACCGATATTGATACCGGCACGCGGCGTATTGTATATACTATTATGGCTGACCCGTATAGACGAAGCTGTCTCTATTTCCACACCGGTAGCTTGTTTTTCAATCCTACCCAAATCATGTAATAAATTATCTCCCGCCGAGCAATCTGCAGGATAATTGTCAGTGAGCGGTCCTGGTTTGGTATCCATCTGATCATAAGGAACAAACGCTTCATAACGGAATGCGGGGGAACGCACAGCTTCCGGGCTTCCAATAAAACAAATAGCACTTGCCCCGATATTATAGATATGACAACCTGTAATCGTATCTCTCCTGTTATAGTTACTCACCATTACAGCGTTACCGCCCAAACCTTCGAAAACACAATCAGAAATAATACAATCTTCAGTTCCTTCGAATACAATTGCACCACCGCGGTAAATTGTCCAGTCGCTACGCAACAATGGCTCGTTAGTCAACATGAAACTTCTCTCATTGTGGGCAAACTGAATTCCCTGTATCGATATATTCCTAACCGGCTTTTGCTCGCTACCCCGCAGTTCAATACTATTGTATAAATGGGACACTTCAATCAAAGCAGTTGACAATTCAATATTCTTAGCCGGCAAATAATACAGAAATCCGTTTTGTCTATCTAACCACCATTCACCTGGAGCATCAAGTTCTTCAAAAATATTCTCCACAAAACGATATTTCGGGTGCATTTTACTCGGACGGTTATTCTGCCATCCTCCCTCTAACTGCAATTGACCATTCGCATCGAGACCCGTAATGCGATAATGAAAGCCACCCCAGTCACTAGCATGAATGGCATGCACATAACCACCAACAGGGTTACGCCATTTTTTTAACCGTTCAGGAGAAACGGCATCGGCTGAAGTGCCATTAAATACTTTTGCCGTCGAATCATAATTGGGATAACGCGCCAATACCTGTAATTTACCGTTGACATACAAACGTTCAAACGAACTGCCGGGCTTTACCTTCGCTACAAAAACGCCATTCTTGTAAGATTTCCATTGAAGAGATAAACGCGTACCAGCGCTGATCGTCACTTTCTTATTGTGCTGTCCCTTAATAACAAGAGAACGAAACAAATTGTCGGTTGCATGGAAGATTAAGGTCGTATCTAAATAATAAGTGGCAGCCTGCAGTAGAATGACGACATCCTTTCCCGCTAAACCTCTAGACTTGTTAACTGCCTGCTCAATGCTTTTGAATGGCTTCTGTGCAGTGCCGGGGTTACTGTTACTTCCACCCGGCGACACATACAATCTTACCTGTGCATATAACTCCTGTTGTGTCAAACAAAACAGTATAAAAATGACAGGTAAAAACCGGTGGATTGATCGCAACCTATTTTTCATATCCATACCATAGCTAATTTTTAGAGGAATAACGTCATCGTTTAAGCCCTCTGTACTTAAAAAAAGTCGCTGTAGTTTTTGCGGGGTGAAATAACTGAAAATACAGTACCTAAAGCCTGTCATTAAATTTATATCAAACACACTAAATTTTCGTCGCAGTAACCGAGCCGGCTTTTTAAACCGGATAGTTTTTTACAAGGAAGGTGACAACGCAGCCTGTATTAGTTTGATTTTCTTAATTTTAAATGAATCACGATAATCACTATACCATCAATGGTGGTTCCTCGACCAGGTAGTCGGTATAAAATCTCCTTGTCTATGACGAACCATAGTAATTTCTTGAAAAGTTTTTAGTGATTGAAGGATTGAAATAAAAACTTTTATGGCGGAAATTCTTTCCGCAAAATATAATTAGAGGGCTCGGCTGTAATAAGTTCATAAAAGCGAATAGGCATATAAAAATAAATAAAATTGGGACGTCACTTCTACTGAAGTTTTATGTTTCGATTCTTCTTCAAAAGGAATTATAAATCATCACATAG
>QFQM01000419.1 GCA_003243255.1 Flavobacterium psychrophilum
TAGCAAAGGATGTGTAAAAGCGAGCGGCAACTTCCTACCCTGAGTCCCGGTAAACCATCTTCCTTATCAAAGTATGCTGTTTTACCTGAACGTTCTAAGCCCCATATATAATCATCCAACTTGCATTTGTAGACGTCAAGAGCGACATCAATTTGCGTAATCCAAGCTCTCCCGAGCAGTTGATAAAATATTTCTCCCAATTGGCGGTCTAACCACGACAAAAGATGATCTATTTTTTTTGATGCCAAATGTTGGGGGCGGAAATCTAAACGAATCTCGCCTGTATTACGACTTTTTGGTATATAATCAATACGTAGTAGCACAGGTGATTTTTTCTTCTTGCCTCGGATCAATAGCGCCTTGTGATAAGGATTTCTTTCTTTGGTTGGGATATAACTAACGCGGTATTTCCTTTTTTTATCATGATTCAGAGTTTCAAGATTCGAATAAGTTTTTTTCATTTCGATATTCTCATCGAATTGACTTACAACAGAGAGTTTATCAACTCGTATTTTTAACTTTTGATCTCTGGTATTCATTCCAATATCAAGTGAACAACAAAACTCTATGTTGTGTTTGTTAAGTTTCATTTATATCCCTTACAGAAATAGCTATTGGTATGGGATAGTGAGTATTGAATCAGATAATCACTATCCCTATAGATGTGCATATAACGTGCTATTAGAGCGATGAGCTTTTCGCTCAATTTCTTCTTGTTTCTGATAGCGGTACTTTCTGACGGCTATCCATCCATTGCAGTATTTCTTCCTCTCTCCACGCAACTGAACGAGAAAAAGCGTTATCTAGACCACCAGTTAGACGAACAGGCTCAGGGAAGTGGCCTGCCTTGATTTGGCGATAGAGCGTGGCTTTTGAGAAAGCGCACTGCTCGAGGACGGTTTTGAGTTTGAGCAGACGTGGAATATTCATAGTGAAAACCTGTTTGGTTAACGCATCCAATTGATGCTCCCCGTCTTTACAGATTTTCAAAATGAATGATTTTTGCGATAAAAAATGCCTCATTATCAGGGGTTGTAGAATGACTGCTCTCACTAACCCATTGTTATGTATTAGGATGTTTTTTATTTTTTTTAGTGATCTTTTGGTCTGATCGTCAGATTTTTTTACGTTGTAATCTGATCATCAGACCTAAACTTGACAGTTTGAAGCTTGTACGTAATCTGATGATCAGAAGATTCTAAGGAGTTGGTAATGGTGTTAAAACACAGAGAATTGAATGAGCTTGATGAGTTATTTGTGCCTAAGAAACCTAAGGCGGTTGATGAAACGGAGGAGTTTGACGAATCAGAAGAGATTGATGATTCTGAGGAGGTTGATGAATCTCTAAAAGCTCGACGTAAAGCCTATATTGAGTATCAGAATACACGCAAAAAGCAGCTTGAAAAAATAGGGAAAAATCATATTCAAATTCGGGTTGATGATGAGAGTTTTGAAAAATTAAGCGATTTGTGTGAGGTGCTAGGTTATAAGAGACCTAAACCTCAAATGCACAATCTTGTTGAAATGTATTCGGAAATTTTTAAATATTTACTAAGAACTAGCGATGAAAGTTTCGGATATTCTCCGACTACCAACAGATCAATTAAAACATTAGGTGTCTATAAGTATGTTGATCATCTTAGTAATGAAAAAAATTGGCCGAAGGATGCTATCCTCGCAGAACTAAAAAATAAGGGAACTAAAATTTATATAAACAAAATTGGGGAAAAACGCGGCCTATCAGGTAACGAAAAATTTCTTGAACGATTTTTTGATAAAAATAAAATTCTTAAACTACTTAAAGCACTTGATGACGAGGTCTGAATATCGCACGATAGTCATATTTTTGGAAGAAATGAGACTTTACTTTTAAGTCTCATTTCGTATATTCATCTAAGAGCATAATCAGTATACGTCTTTGCTCATGGGTTAATCGAGGCCATATCTGATCAAAACGATTTTTCAAATCGGCATCCTTGACTGGCACAAAATCTTGTTGACTCTTAGTTTCATTGTCTAATGTCGAAAAGCAGTCAATAAAAAACCAACTAATAGGTGTATTCAATTTAATAGCGATGTTAACAAGATGTGCCACATTGATCTTGTTTGTACCACGTTCATAGCGCGAGAGTTGCTGATGAGAGATATCGACAAGTTCGGCCAGGTGCTGAGCTGTTATCCCTAGCTCTTTACGTCGCATCTGAATGCGCTGCCCTACCTGTTTATCTGCACTATCTGAAGATAGCTGAGCCATATACCACCACTCCCCTTAATGTCTATAGATGGAAGTTTGTGGGCTTTTTGCTCTTGTATGAACATCATCTATGGATTATAAATGTGTTTTTGCTCTTCTATGGCTATTGGATGAGGTGCTGAACTGAGATGTGCGAAGTCATATGGCTTTTACAGTAACCATGCTTATCAAGGATGGTCCATATTGATACATCGGTTAAAAGACCATCATTGAAGGTCTTTGTGGGCGAGAGTAATGAAAAAACAGAAAATACTTATTATTGAATCACGCAGCGATCTGGATATTTATGATGAGAGATACGAGGGAAATACACTAAGGAAGGTTTTGGAGTTACAAGGTGTAGCTGCAAAATGTACTGAAGTAGTTAATGAAGGAATGCTAGTAAAGGCATTAAAAATAGCACAACGAGAACACATTAAATATGTACATATCAGTGCTCACGGTTCATGTGATGGTTTTATTTTAACAGACGAGGGTTTTATTACATGGAGGGATTTTGATCGTATAGCGTGGCCTATATTAAGAGGTAAATGTATTTGCTTTTCTAGCTGTTCAGTTGGCAGGGGAGCTGAACAAT
>QFQM01000067.1 GCA_003243255.1 Flavobacterium psychrophilum
TGATAGATTTTTTTGACTGGAATTCAATTAAAGCCAACATCTTTCAGATCTGCTATTTTTAACTGCTACATTAATTATTACTCCGCCACTTACGGTCTGGATTCTTCGCGGAAGAAGCAGAGGAACATGAATAAGTACTTTCTCAGTACTCATAAAAGTCCTTTGTTTGTTGACATGGGGTTGCATTTTGGTCAATATCATCTTGTCATTCTCCAGGCGACTTTTTCAATCACGAAATGCATCAAATAACTCCACTTTGAATCTTCTTTTGTAATAGTGATACTGACTTAGTCGGATTGGTTTCAGATGTTCAGAAAACAGAATTTCTTCGTGCTCGTTCTCATACTTATAGGAGCCAAGAATTCTTTCAGTTGCTTAAGCAATCCCCGAACAAAAGAGAGGTGCTTCCTCGTTTTGCGAAAAGAATGATTCTGATTCTTGCGCAACATAGTTCTTCAGTCTACTATGCAGTTCTTCCGTAGATGAAGCAATGGAGGTCCTGTTCGTTTTTATGCGGCATTTGGTAAAAGGTCTTCGATGATAAGTTTGATGTCTTCTTTTATATTTTGATAGGTCATTTGAATTTCTTTTGCAGTCACCTTTCCTACTTCAGGGATAGCAACATAGGCATCCTCTTCTTTTCTGAATTTTTCGTGATCGTTAAGAATTTCAGAATGGAAGAGTTTGAGCTCAATTTTCTGATCCGGGTTATCAGCTACTACTCCAACAATTCACCCGATGATAGAGATGCCATCTTTGATGGAGGAATAGCGGAGTCCTATAACCAGAAAAATATTTTCGCTAACCGATATAGGTAATTTCGTCCCAGACCACAGTATATATATTGAGGGGTGTTCTTCCACCTAATCCACCCTCCTTAACCGATGGAGAATTTTCTGAAGCTATTGTCTGGCTATGAGCAGTTATCTGATTCATTTATTGAAGCACTTAAAGAACGAATTGTTCGCTCCTCCCCTCGAAGGGGCCACCTGTTGCTGGAGGCATCACAGATTTCCAAAAATGTCTATTATTTGAAAAAGGGATTTGCTGCCTCCTTCCATCATCTTCGGAAAAACAAGCACATCGAGGCGCTGTTCAAAGAAGGGTCGCTGATCATTTCATCCAAAAGTTTTTTGCAACGACTGCCTTCACAGGAATCCATTGAGGTGTTGGAAGCGGGAGAATTGTTTATGATCAGCCATGACAGTGTGATGTGGCTTTCGGAACGGTTTCAGGAAGCAAAATGTCTTTACCTAGTTCCCATGATCAACCACATTGAAAATACCAGAGCCCGTATGCATGACCTTCAGCTTTTGGACGCACAGGAACGCTACGAAAAATTAAAAGAAAGTCATCCTTCCGTTTTTCAATTGCTGCCCTTGGCACACCTCGCCCCTTATTTAGGGATGTCGGTGCAGACACTTAGTCGTCAAAGGCGTGAGGACGATGACTACCAACCGAAGCGAAGAAAAAATCAGAACAAATGAGCATTCGATTCGGAACATTTGAAAATTGGAGTTTATCTAATTTCAACCTATGAAAGGCGCAGCTACATGGAGAAACAAATTAACCGATGCGATAACCCTGCTTTTTTTTTCTGTTGTTTGTCTATGCCGCAGTAAGCAAGTTACTGGACCATGAAAAGTTTGTTGTGCAGATCGGCCAGTCACCGATGTTAACCAGTTGGGCGGTATATCTCGCCTGGTTGGTTCCAGCGGTTGAGTTGTGCATTGTGGTATTGCTGGTATTTCCCAATTCTAAAACCATAGGATTGTATGCCGCATTAAGTTTAATGGTCATGTTCACAGTTTACATCATTCTTGCTTCTAAGTTTTCAGATTATGTGCCGTGTTCATGTGGGGGTGTATTACAGAATATGACGTGGGGTCAGCATTTAGTATTCAACCTCTTCTTTGTTGTTTCAGGTGGTGTGGCTGTTATTATACAGGAACAGCCCATTACTTGATTCATTCGGGCTTGCATTAAGCGCTTCCGGTATTACGACAACCGGTGGATAGACAGAGTCGGTCGTAACGTCTTTGTCAACCGTTCTAAAGTGTTTTATTCAACCTTAAAGTTTTTCGTTTGCTTTTTGATTTATAAAAGCAGAAAGTAATATGGTAAAAAGTAAAATGCTGTTGCCTGTTCTGGCAATTATTTTCGCGGTGGCGAGTGCTTTTGCAACAAAGCCATTGATGCAATCCGGATGGACTCATGTGAGTGCTCCCGGTACTATTACATTTCCTACCGACAAGGAATGTGCTGTAAATCGTGAGGCTCAGTGCTTAATCAGTGGGGAGCCAGCGTACGACTCACCTGACAAAGCAAGCAGACAGGATGAGACTGGATTGTTGCAGTATATTCCTTAACATAAAAGGGAGCATCCGCTCCCTTTTTCATCTATCCTTTTATGAAAACTAAATTGAAACTATTAGGAGCTGTTGTTTCCGGTAGCATCCTACTCGTTTTTTTTATCTATTTCCATTCGCGCCCGGACTCATCATTAAAAAAAGGATTTGCTCGTAAGCTAAGTTCCAGACAGGTTCAACTATTATATTCATTGCGGCTCAATTCCTCCAACTATCATTTTGCAGGGGTGGCCGACAAAGGAATTTACATCAGCAGTGACAGAACTCCAGCAGTATTACTAAAGGTGAACGGAAAAGTGATTGACACAATGACGTTAGATCTTTCACTTGCTTCAGGACTAACCATAGGAGAATTAATTGTTGACACACCCTATTTCTATGCCGCAGACATGCTCAACTACATCATCTACCGTGGTCAACTTGTAAATCAGAAATTAACAGAAACGATACACGCCCGAAAATTCTTTGCGAAATATGTTCCCCATGATAGCGGCACTGTGGTGCTACGAACATTTACTGAAGACAAGCAAGCATTCCGTCTTCAAAAAGAGCGCAATGGCGTACCCATCAATGCTGAAGGATTATTGACTAAACAGGTCGATGGATTGTTTTGTACGGATGGAATGTTGCGAACGGATCCGACTACAGGCAGGGTTGTCTATATCTATTTTTATCGAAATGAATTTTTGTGCATCGACTACAGCATGAAGTTGCTATTTCAGGGAAAAACGATTGACACTACAAGCGTTGTAAAAATTAAGGTATCAAAAAACAAGCAGGATGGATCTTCCAGACTGTCATCGCCTCCCTTTATCGTCAACAGGGCGGCAACCTGCGACAACGGAAAACTATATGTGAATTCCAAACTCAAAGGAGACAATGAAACAATGGATGTGTTTAGGTTGAATGACGCTATCGATGTTTACAGTTTATCCGATGGCTCTTATGAGGGAAGTTTTTATTTGTCCCATACCGGAGGGCAACGCCTCCGGTATTTTATCATAAGGGGCAATATTTGTTATGTATTAAGTGAGCAAACCCTTTACACCTATCAGCTACACCGTGAAGTTAGGGATTAGGCTTTGGATCTTTAATGACTACTACTTTGGTATTGCGAAGATCTCTGGAAATTTCAAGTCCATATTTTTGGAATTGCTTTTTGCATTCATCAAACGACCAGTTTGGATCAAAATCAAAATCAATATTTTCATTAATCGAGGTTTCATCCACGAATGCTGCCTGAAGATCCAAAGGTACTTTGCCATAGTCATGAACACCAAAACCGAAATAGCCGCCAAGTATGGCTACCACATCTCTCATGTCAGCACTACGTATTTTATACGGTGATTCATTAGCATACATTTGATATTGTTTTTTCTGATCCTTAGAGATCAGTTTCGACTTAACTAAGCTCCTGTTGGCTACAGAAATTTTCCAATAGGGCATTTGCCTAATCTGCACTTCCACGTCAAAACCAAAATAGGTTGCAAGATCCCGCTGCATGGTCTGCTGCATGAAACGGGATGAGCCTGTTCCTTTCGGTACTTTAAGGCTGTAGTTAAACCGATTCCGTGTGCTTTTATAACTTGCCTCAAACAATTCTTTATCTGAAACTTCAAGAATCGGAACATGCCAGTATTTACCATACGCTTTTTTTACGTAGGGCATTTTAACCGTATCCAGAAATTTTCCTTCAACTCGTCTGGGAGTTTTGTTGGGTAACGTATCAGCATATGCCATGTAGTAAAGCTTGCCTACCGACCTGCCAATAACCTCCCACTTGTCTTCATATTGATCGTATATCGAGTCAGGTTTAAAGCTCTGGTAACTGACAATGTTTTCTGCGCTGTTACCTGGCACTTTGCCGTCAAAGAAGGTAAGGATAGACCGAAAGACAAAATCAGTTTGCCTACCTCCGTTGTCATCAATGAGAAGAAGTTTATTTTTATCATATTTTGGCGATTGAACCACAGTAGCGATCTCTTTGTTTTCTATCAGGGAGATAAGTGCATTCTTTGCCTTTATTGGATTTGAACCAATCCATTGGATTACTCCTTTTCCGTCAATCAAAAAAATATAAGGTATACCAGAAAGTTCAGCTGCTTTAAGCCAGGATTTCTCCATTATTCTTTCCGGAGAATCGATGGCCACTGCATAATTAATTATAGACGATTTTTTTGCGATGTATCTCTCTACAACGCTTACATAGGAAGGAACTCCCTTATCATCATTCCCCTTATTCGCTTCCATGACAAATATGCTTGCAATTGAAACTTTGTCATTGAATTCAGATTGAATAGCAGCCAACTCAGGAATTGCCTCTGCGCAGGGTTTACACCATGTCGCTCCAAATTCAATCATGTAAAGATGGTCGGGTTCAAAGGCAGTGATGGCAGTACCTTTCACCCATTTTAATACAGACAATGGCGGTGCATTGCTACCTTCGGAAAGTGGCTGCTGATTCTGGCACAATGATGTGCATGCGTAAAACAGAAGTATGAATAAGATAAAACGGTTCATAAAAGTAATATTTAAAAATGAGCGTAGCAGCCTCCAGCACTTGCTGGAGGGAGTTTATTAAAAATGTAAGTTGTAAAGAGCGTTAGTAACCCAGATTCTGAGAAAGGTTAGGATTAAGTATCCGCTCCGCATTAGGTATTGGGAAAAGTGCAGCAGTTGATTGCCATTGAAGTTTTAGGGGAGCAAGTACTTCATCTACCTTACCCATTCTTTTCAGGTCGAGCCAACGGTGTCCAAATTCACCGAAGAGCTCCAACCTTCTTTCCTGTAGTATCACAGAAAGAAGATTATCCTTGCCATCTGCTGCTGTTGCGGTTAATCCTGCACGGCTACGAATAACATTGATATCCGATCGGGCACCTTCGTAGTTACCCAACTGTGTTCGTGCTTCGGACCGTATCAGGTATTGTTCGGCAATTCGGAATACAGTGGAATATTCTGTTGGCGTGGTAATGCCCCGGTATTTGAACATATAATACCATGTATTTCCTGAGGCAGTAAATGTTCTCATCCAGTTTATCTTTCGCTGATCATGGGGTTCAAAGGCATAAAACAATTGCGGAGTAACCGATACCCGGATGGCAGCGCCATTAGGAACAGCAGTGATCACAAACATTCCGGCCTGCGGAGCCCCTGAGCCTGTGATTACAGGCTGGAGTTGCCATATCGTCTCTTTGCTATTTGGAAGAAATACGTCATTCAGATTTGCAAGCACACTGTAGCTGGTATTTGTAATGAGATCTGTTGCCATTGCTTCGGACTTGGCCCATTCACCCTTGTATAGATAAAGCCGCGCCAGCAATGCAGTAGCCGCGCCTTTATTCGGGCGGATACGCAGATTACCGGTACCAAAATCAGCAGTCATCAATTCCTGTGCTTTCAGAAGATCACGTTCGATGCAGTTCAACACGAGTTGAAATGGATCACGGGAAGCTGCTGCGGTTATCCGATAGTCGGAGGTGTTGATATAGGGTACATCACCAAAAAGTGTGGCAAGATAGAAATGGCAGAAGGCACGAATGAAAAGCGCTTCGCCTGTCAATTTGTTTTTAACCGGTTCAGGTAGTGCAGACTGACTTAAACCTTCAACAATCACGTTGGCATTATTGATGTACTTATATGCTTCCTGCCAGAAAACCGAAAGGACATCTGTGTTCGTGTTGGTAAGCGAGTTCTGGTAAAACTGAATGCGGTTCACATTCACTGAATAGTTGATTAGTTCATCTGAAGCAATGCCTGTGTATTCCTCTATGCTTCCTCTCGTGAAACTGGTGTTTGTCATCATCAACGAGTAGACTCCGCTTAATGCCGAAATAGCAGACGCCTCTGACTGAAAAACCGTTGCCGTAACGATTTGTGATTTTGGAGGCCCTACATCGATAAAGTCTGCACAGGAAGATAGAATAGAAAGAAAAAGCACAGTAGTTACTGTTCGTACTTTCAAGGATATGTATTTATGAGCTTTCATAAGACAAAAATTATAAGGTGATATGAATACCTGCTGAGAAGGTGCGCAGTGGTGGAAGGGTAAATATGTTCTGCGTTTCCGGATCGAGGCCCTTGTAGCGGGTAAGGGTAAAGAGATTTTGCCCCTGAACATACAGTCTTGTCTTAGTCAGGTGTGCTTTTCTTTTCCAGCTGTCGGGCAATTCATAAGAGAGTGACAAATTCTTTAGGCGAAGAAATGACGCATCCTGTATCGTATTATCGGAAGCCGTTTTATAATAATAAGCGAGGTTTATTTGTCCGGTAGGATCGGTTGCCGAGAAGCGTTGAATGTCAGTGATGTCCCCTTCTTTCTGCCAGCGCTCCATCACTTCCACCGGCTGATTGGAAAAGGTACCGGGATACTGAAATACCTGATGCTGACTGAAGCCGTTTTGTTTCACAGCTTGCACAAGAAAGTCCAGCTGCCAGTTATGATACCTGATCATATTGGATATGCCTCCATAGGCCAGCTGTGTATTCTTCTTTATTCCGATGTAATCAAAGGTGCTGGAGTAAATACCATCTCCATTAAAGTCTTCTACCTGATATGTTCCTGTTTTAGGATTAACACCAACATACTGAAAGGCTTTATAAGTGTAAACCGAATTACCTACATCATAGCGTGAGGAGTAGGCCGGGAATTTATCAAGGGCAGGAAATTCCACTAATCGATTTTGTGGAAGCGTGAGGTTGATGGACGTTGTCCATTCAAAAGCAGACTTCTTACAATTTATTGTAGTGAGTTGAAATTCCCAGCCTGTATTTTCTACAATGGCTGGAAGGTTATACTGCACGGACGATTGTCCAGTCATTACCGGAAGCGGCAAACCTACGAGCTGGTTCTTAGAACTGTTGGAGTAATAGGAGGCCTGCAAGTTAACCCGGTCCTGAAAAAAGCCCAGGTCGATGGCTGCTTCCCATTTGGTATTTGATTCCCAAGAGTACAAAGCGTTGGCAAGTCGGTTGATTGAAAGGCCAGTGTTGCCTCCATAGGAATAGCGTGTTGGCGCGAACGTTTCGAGGTATTGGTAGTTCCCAATCGCATCACTTCCCGTTGCGCCATAGCTGGTGCGCAGCTTACCGAAGCTTATGAACGCCATATTCTGCATCCAGCTTTCATTTGAAAATATCCAGGCTGCACCGACTGCACCGAAATTGGCCATGCGGTTGCCTGATCCAAATCGACTTGATCCATCCCTTCTTCCTGTCAGGTTGATAATGTACTTCTCGTTCCAGATATAGTTCAATCGGGCAAAGGCAGCCGCATATCTGTAGTCCGCCTGACTACTGGAAGAAATCGTAATACTTGAGGCAGCAGCCAGATTGGTCAGAAGCGCATCGTTTGTATATCCGGTTGCGGAAAGCGTAGCATTTTGCTGAGACGATGATTGCAGTGTGCCTCCTGCCAAGGCACTTAAAAGCCCCTTCCCTATTTTCAGATTATAGGAAGCCAAGGGTTCAATGATCCAGGTCTTCATCCGGCCATCACCAAAATTAGTATAGCCTGTTAGTATGGATGCGTATTGTGGATCGAATGAGTTAATTGGGCTGAGTGCCATTTCTTCTACGGTCATGGAAGTATATCCAAACGTTGATTTTAGCGTAAGGCCACGGGCGATTTCGTAGCTGAGCGCCAGATTGGTGACCAGGTTATCCGTAGTGTTTTTATAGTTTCTCCGCAACAATGCGAGCGGATTCGTCCATGTACTATTCTGCCAGTTGAGGTTTCCTGCATCATCATATAAAGCGGGAGCATTTGGTGCCAGCGTCATGGCCTGCCGTGTCAGGTCAGTAAAAGGTATCGTGCTGGTGCTTATAGAATAATTCGCAGAGGCTTCTGCACGAAAGCGGTTGTCTGTCGACTGGTGGTTGAAAGCCAATCGGCCCGTACCACGCTGAAAGTGATTTGAGCCGGGAAATACCGTTGACTCTCTATAATAGGAACCGCCAATAGTAAATTGAGTTGTTGCTGATCCGCCAGATAATGATATGTTACTATTCGTAAGATGTGCTGTACCGCCAAGAAATTCTTTTTGCCAGTTGGTATACCGAGTGGTGTCCCATGCCAGCAGGTCTGGCCCATTGGTCATAGTAGGATTTCGGTTGTCATTGCGAAAAGCTTCTTTCCTCATCCGAATATAATCTGGTGTGGTAAGTAGGTCAGTAAAGTGAGCGACCTGTCCTATACCTTGATAGATATCCATGTCCAACTTTGTTTTACCAGCCTTTGCACGTTTGGTTGTGATCAATATCACTCCGTTGGCTCCTCTAGATCCATAGATGGCTGTTGCATCCGCATCCTTCAGCACTTCAATACTTTCGATGTCATTTGGGTTAATGCTACTAAGCGGATTTCCACCACTCAGGCTAGAGTTGAATCCATTCAATGAAGTAGAAGTAAAGGGCACCCCATCGATCAGATACAAGGGAAGATTTCCATTGACGCCTCCGTCTGATCCGTTGCGCAAGCTATTCTGCCCACGTACTTGAATTTTTATTCCACCACCAGGCATTCCTGTGCTTTGCGAGATGTAGACACCGGGAGTACGACCCTGAAGGGCTTGCAATGGATTAGAGACATTCTGTTTTTGGATTTCATCAGCCGTTACGCGTGACACACTGCCTGTTTGTTCTTTTTGCTTCACTTCCCAGTAGCCCACATTCACGGTCACTTCATCCAGACTTTTTACATCTTCCTGAAGCATCACATCAATGGTAGTTTGCTGACCTACTCTTATTTCCTGCGAAGTGAAGCCAATGAAAGAGAAGACGAGTACATCACCTTCTTCTACATTAATTGTGTATTTTCCATTTACATCTGTGTTGGTTCCATTGGTGGTGCCTTTCACTAATACATTCACACCAGCGATAGGCTGGTTCTGTGAATCGCGTAGGATGCCTGTTACCTGTTGCCATACGGGAGAGGCTTCTTTTGTATCGATCACCGACTGTGATTCATGTAAGCCATCATCGTAAGGTTTCAGAAAAATGGTGTGACCATCGTCATGCACCGTAAAGGATATTTTGCGCGGGGTGAGCAATTCATTAAGTATGATGCGTAACGATTTGTCATCGGCATGAAAAGTGAGCCGATCTTTTACAGCGATCAGGCTGCGGCTATAAGAAAAGTACACCTCTGCATCAATGCCAATTTTCTCAAGTGCCGTTTCGAGAGACGCATCCGTAACATGTACGGATATTTTCTGATCGAGCACCTGCGCGTAGTTAGTGTGGGCGAGAGTTACTCCGTAAAAGGACAAAGCAAGAAAAAGTTGGGTCACACCGATTTTCATAATGGTCCACCATTCTTTGGTAAAGAATTTCTTCATACATTAAAACTGTTTTGTAAGAGTTCTGTGATAGGAATAAGACAAAGCACCTCTGATCGGACTCCGCCAAGAATCCGTGTCACACAGAGGTAAGACAAGCAAGGGGGTGTTCGCGCACTCCCTTGTTTTATTTTAAGGGCTGTGGATGGTGAGGAGTTGTGAAGGTGTCATGGAAACGGTTGGTTAGGTTAGTCGATTAGTTACAGCCTCTGCCGGTAAGTTTGATCACGCTTCCGTCTATTTTATACTCCACGTTAAGAATGGCTGTCATTTTCTGCAGGGAGTCTTCCAGGGAATTATCGGTGACATTCAGTCTCACTTCGCACTCCTTCGCGTGCGGATCAGCGACTTCAAAACTGACATCAAATTTCTTTTCTAGGCGGGTGAGTACAGTGCCTAGTTTAACATCCGTAAATTGCATATCATAATCCGAATTGCTGACGATGCGTTTCACTTCTGCTGCGGGGAGTGATTCTTTTTGTAGTCCATTCTGAGCAGTGAACATTACCTGCTCGTCTTTGATTACGATGACACCTACGCTGTCAGTATCTGTGGTTACGCTTACCTTGCCAGTAAGTACTTTCAATTCTACCTGCTCCCCTGTTTTGAGGCTAAAGCTGGTACCGAATACTTTCACATTTACCTGATCGTATTCAATGATAAAAGGAAGAGCGGGATTTTTGGCTACTTCAAAGAGGGCCTCTCCTTTCATGCTTACGTGGCGGACATTATCACGCAGCTCGTAGGTGATTTCCGTTCCTTCCTTTTTCCACACCAACGTCCCATCTGCCAGTTTCATCCTCTGCACTTCACTGGTAGCATATAATGTTCGTTGCTCAATGTTATTCTTTTTGTTGATGAGCTTGTAGGCACCAAGCCCAACTACCAGTGATATAATGATTCCGGCAGCCAAGCGCATGGTCCATGTCTTGCGCTGCAGGCGTTTGAGGCTCTCGGGCCGGTAGGAAGTGATGCTTTCAATGTTGGACTGTTTGGCCATGAACTTACGGTACAGTTCTTCTTTTTCATCATCGCTCAGTTCCAGGTTCCTGGTCTTAGTATCTACCAGCATATCCAGCCAGGCATCAATGCGCAGGCGTTCTTCCTCTGTAACCTGATTAGTGAGGTAGCGATGCATGAGTTCCTGGTATCGTCCTTTCGCCATGGTTGCCCGGTTTTAAAAAGCTACGGTATAGAATTCAGGGAATCCCGCACATAAGCCTGTTTGTAGTTGAGTAGTCGGGAAATGCATTAAAAAGTAAATGGTTAAATGAAAATATCTTTTCGAATCTGAATTTAATTGAATGGAAAGAGAAATAACAGCCCTTCCATAAGTACAACGTCTATAAACCTTCCATTACCCACCGCACACGATGTAGGCCTAAGGTGGAAACTTAAAATCTAATTAAAATTTAAAGTAGGCTGATTGGTTTTATCCACCAAAGAGTTCTGGCAATAGCGATTTCGGTTTGCTGGATTTTTGCACGGGCAAATCAATCTGTCTTGTGTCCGCAGAAACAGCATTTGTAGCTCCTTTCAACCTGCCTCTATTCTGCGATATTATTATTAAGATGAGCGAATTTGATTTCCCAGAGAGTGATTCACAATTTTTATCCATTCCTGTTTCTCACTTCCCGACCTACCCTGAATCCTGACCAATAAATAATCGAACTGCGAAGTAGAACCAGAATCTTCTTTTTCGCTTAGCTTCACTCGATGTATTCATAATTGAATATAAAAAATTGCAATTGAAGCTATACATTAGATACTAACAACCACATAAATTCTAATACGGTTTTTATGCATATAGGGGAGGAATTTGGCTAAATTGAATCATTTTAACAAATGAAAACCTCCCTATCCCATCTTCCAGAAAACAACCAGCGCGAGATCAAGCGTATTGCTGAGATCATCAGGGAAGTATCAAATCCTGAAATGATTATTCTGTATGGAAGTTATGCTAAAGGTAATTTTACAGAACATACGTATACCGGAAGGGATGGCATCCGTTATGAATATATGAGCGATTATGACCTGCTTGTAGTTACCAAAGAAGCTCAGGAGAAATCCTATGAATTAGAAGATAAGGTTGTTAACCGATCTCGCATGTACAAAGCTTCAGTAAACATGGAAATACATGATATCGAATATATTAATTATGGATTGGAAAGAGGTCAATATTTCTTTTCAGACATTGTGAATGAAGGCATCTTGCTGGCCGATTCTGGACGGGTTTCATTTGTAGATGCAAAGGAATTGACGCCTAAAGAAGAAAAAGAGATTGCAAGAAATTATTATTCAATTTGGTTTACTCGGGGAGAAGATTTCTTAATCGGGCTAGATGGGTACTTAGCGAAGAAAAAATTTAAAGTTTGTGCCTTTATTCTTCATCAAGCTACCGAATCCTTCTACTATGCTATGCTTTTAGTCTTCACAGGTTATAAACCAAAAACACATAATCTTGGAAAGCTCAAGAAACAGATAAAGAATATTTCGGAAGATCTATTTTTTGTTTTTCCAGAAGATTCAAAAAAAGAAAAACACATATTTGATCTCTTAAAAAAGGGATATGTTGATGCTCGATATAAAGATGATTATGAAGTTAGCGAAGACGAAATAAACAGCTTAATAGAGAGAATAAATGAGCTTAAGAATGTAGTTAAATCGCTATGTGATCAAAAGATCACTTAGCACTACGTTTTTGATAAACAAATCTTCCATTTATCTTTCCTGGTGCTCGGCTGAGTATTTTTTCATTTACAAGCTTGGTAAGAACCGCAGAGGTTGCAGAGCTTGGCACAATGACATCAAGTTTATCCTCGCAGTGCCTAACAATCTCATCAACGGATTTAGGGGAATTGAGAAAGTTACTTTCCGCTACTTTTTTTATATGTGCAGTGATTACCGACCGTTTTTTCACCTGAGGTTCCAAATTCTTATTTACATCTACTTGGTAGCTTGTCTTAAAAATTTCATAAGGCTGCTTACCCAGTGCTTTAGCCACGGAATTAAATATTGCGATTGAACTACTGTTCGCAGCTCTTTCTATTCTCTTAATCTGATTTTTTTCCAGATTGGCATGATAAGCCAATACCTGTTGAGACCATCCCAACTTTAATCTCAATTCACGTATTCGTTCGCCAACAGCTGTCTCATAAATGATATCTCGTTCCACCGCATTAAAGTGGAATTCAGTAATGATAAATAAGGGATCAAATTTGTTGCCAAATTAATTTAAACTTATATTTGTTAAGCAGGAAGTTCATCCCCATTACTGATGCGTGAGAAACAGAAAGAAATGGGATCATGGACCAACTCACTAAAATATTCACCTCATTAGGTGCGGGTGCTTTCTGTTTACTGGCGTACCCGGGCATTTTCTCACGCCTCAGTAATGACGGTAAGCAAAGCCCCGTGCCTATACTTTACCATAGCCGATGAGACTGTATGAACACCATACTGACTCAGAGCTACTAGCCCTCTCCCGTGGAGGCCAACAGGGCGCGTTCAGGGAGATACACTGGCGGTATTCCGGCAAGCTCTTCCACTACGCCCACGCCCGTGTCAACAACCGGGAAGACTGCAAAGAACTTGTGCAGGAAGTATTCGAAGCCGTCTGGAAAAGCGACACCGAAATAAAGCATCTTGGCTCTTACCTTTTCGGAACATTAAAATTCCGGATACTGGACTTCTACGATCGTAAAACTGTACGCAAGAAATTCACGGACTACATCAGCCTCTTCAAATCTGATATGGAGGTAGCAGATGAAAGTGTTAACGAAATAGAACAGCTACGCGCCGTAATCAACAGCAGCATGGCAAGCCTTCCACCCCGCTGTCAGGAAACCATACGCCTGCGGATAGACGAGGAACTGTCACTGGATGAAATTGCCAAAAGGATGAATCTGGATAAAGGGTCAGTAAAGCAATACCTTACCATTGCAATGAATTATTTCAGAAGGGTGCACAGGCCGGTGTATAGGAGCAAAGAAATTAACTCTAATTAAAAATGATAGAGCTACCATGAAGAATTGTCGCTGTAGAAATGCCAAACAGATGAGTCTCTTTAAAGGTCAGTTAAGCAACACTTTACGACGGCGGTGAAGAGATGATTCTGAAGCAGTAAAGTCTTTCTACCGGGTATAGGTTTGCTTTATCGTGTATGAGTAGGGCATTGCACCCTATATATAAGTTAAGGTGAAGCTGTTTTCAGTAATTATTGTCCCGGAAACGGAGGAACCAGGGCCAACCTCAATTTTTTTATTTTTCCAATCAATAGTGAGAGCACCTTTGTAAATGTATACGGGCTTGTCGGGCCTATCCGATGTAATACTTATTATTTTTTTATCTGATTTTGTAATGATTGCATCGGCGTTGACAACCGGTAAAGGAGTCAACACAAAGGTGGAGGTATTAAATGAACTAACCTCATCTTTCACTTTCCAGTTACCTATTAATTTATCAGAAGGGAAAACGCAACTGCCATCATCAGTATTTGCGACGTTGTTGTAGTTAACCGAGAGGCTGTCCATACAGCCCGCTACTTTTGGGCCATCATTACTATCGCTACATGATGCTATTCCCAATACCAGAGCACAAAAAATAAAACAGAACAAAGATTCGTCATAAGGGGTAGGTTTTAGGGTCAATTATTAGTCACAAAGCTATCCGTTGCAAATAGGATTACCAAATACTAATTCCAACTCGTTACAGCCGTCTCTCGCTACTTCTCAAAGGTGCTTCATCTGATATTTTAACAAATCTGACATTAACTTTTAGGAAGTCTTCCTGACTTATAGACTGAACACGCAAGAGAAGCATGTTTAAAGGCCGGATGGGGGTTTAGGTTTACTTCTATAATTCTTCATACGATTTAAGGAAGCATCCGGCCTTCTTTATCTATAGTGGTAATGAACGATCTAAAGAAGATAGGCAAACTTGTGAGTAAACTTCGGTTCCTTATAGAACGGCTTGAAAAGAACCAAAACCTGATCGTACACCAAAAGGTAAATCAGTTTTATTTCATGCAAAAGTCATCGGAATTGCAGTTACTACATGATGAACTAAATGAACTACTTAAAAAGAAAGCAGCGATAGAAAATCTGTTGTCTATTATTTACCCCGAGGTAGTAATACAGTGGGGCAAAGATGTGCGGTGGCTAAACGAGAACAGGGCAATTTGGAAGGCCGTACTTTAAGATTTATCAATATGATGAATCATGGCCGTCAATAAGCCCCGTAAAGATTGCTTGGTGCTAAGCTCCACATTATAAAACTTGGTACGAAAGCTCGTAAACGAAATAGACTCCGATCTTTTTGTATTGGCAAAAGTGGAAAGAAACTGTAGTATATGAGTAAGCTTATTGTTGGAAATCAGTTTCGTTTCCAAGCAAATGCGAATGAGTTAAGCCAGCTGAGCAAGTGACGCTTCAACCTTCAATTTGAAGCCAGACAAAGGGCCATTCGGTCGGTGGCCAGGGACTGCAATGAGGCGTTGCAATCGTTCTTGCTATTCCATCTCCACTCCTATGTATTATGTCTACTTTTTATTGCATTGAAATTTCTTCATCATTACAACGCATAGTAGATGAAGAGTAAGGCAGAAATAATGCACAATGCCCAAATCACTCCCATCTTGATTCTGGCAACCCGCTCTCGTCGCAAGATTTTCTTTTTAAGCCAGGCAAAGTCTGCCTCTTGTTCCTCGTCCGTGTATATCATATGCTTTAAGGTTAATTTGGGATAATAGAAATTTCCCCCTTCTATATATACTGTGGTCTTGAGGGAAATTACCTATATGGATATTGAGATTTATTTTCAGATATCGTATCTGGAGGCCCATTGGGTCAGTTTCTTTCGGGCA
This sequence comes from Flavobacterium psychrophilum, assembly GCA_003243255.1. Next base: position 15,570 of record QFQM01000067.1, read on the forward strand.
ATGGTCTGACTCAATTCTACCGTTTTACGCACTATTCCCAGTTTCAGAGCTATTTCATCCAGTGACATGTCATTGTCTATTTTCATCTCAAGACACTCTTTCTGACGCGGTGGAAGGGTATCAATAAACTTGCGGAAATCCGCATAGAGCTCCTTTTCAATCAACGACTGAACTGTGTCATCATCGGCTACAAATTCTTGATAGAGGCTAACTACATCTAAACTTTCATGTAGTCTACGCTTACGGTGTAACATTGCATTGTACTGAACGCAACGTGCAACGTAATTTTCGACCGACCTTTTAGGAGACCGAATCATGTTTTTCTGTGCCTTCCAGAGTTGAGCAAAAGTATCCTGCACGATATCCTCGGCTGCATCTTTATCATGAGAGAAACGAATGGCTACTCTTATCAGAGGTATTTGAAAGTGGTTGAACAGATCTTCGAACGCATCCCATGGCTGAGTGATTAATAGTTTTCTAAAGTTAGTACTGTTGAAGACAACGGCCATCAATTCTTTTGGTATGTGGGGGCAGAAAAGACAAAAGGAAGTTCGCTAATCACTTGCCTCGTCATTGAATTTAATGAGGACACTATAAAAATAAAAGAGGTAGAAGGAGCCAAAACTATAACATCGTTTCAAAACATGAACAAATGTTCTGAAGTGCATGCTCAAATGTTCATGTAAACCGTTGCTGTACTTATTAGAATTTATATAGAAGACAAATTCTAATGAAATATTTAAGCATGAAAATTGAAGAAGTGCAAAGGGATAGATTAAAAACCCTTAAGAAAGATGGCCTGCTCCGTTATTTGAAAAAAGGAAATCTTCAGCAAGTAACCTTGCTCATTGATGGTCACGAAATAAAACATTCTTGGAAGCCAATCCCCGGCCGCTCACGGTCGATGTATAATATGATGAACAACTGAGGAAGCAGGTTCAGGGTGTAAAAAATTATATCTGTTGAAACACAGCGAGCAACGTCACAACAACAATCCACGAACAGAACTCCGGTGGAAAAGCAAAGCGAGCCTGAAAATGCCGTCACCAAAGATCAGTCGGCCAAGAAGCAGCAAGACGCTAATGATCCTGATACTGAAAATCAAACTTCAAAAAAAAGTGCGGAGTGAAAATGTGAACACCATGGTTCACTACTGTTTGAGGCCAACTTCTGTTTTGAAATACTCAACAAGTCACAAAGTCCTATGCTACCCCCCAGCCAACGCAAAAAGTCACTGAATTTGGCTTTGCTGTTGATGAGTTGCTCCGGGGTTTCGATGGAGAGTTTTACCACCAGTTTTCTTGAAAAAAAGAGTTAGATGCTGACCATTGCTTTCTGTTGAGCGAGAACTGGCGGTTGGCCCGGAAGAAATACTGCGGCTGCTTTTCCAATAGCTCCATGCTCGAATTCATTATGTACTTTTGGTTGGTCAGGGTCATAATTCTAATCCAGGAACCATCCAGATAGAAAAAGGCAATGTCCTGAACAGCCAGCCAAAAAACTTTTGTCCGATAGCCACATCACCGTCACCGATGTGGCCAGCAGGCTCACCTATGATAAATCAAACTTCACCAAGTTCTTCAAGCACTATGAAGGCATCACACCTACCGAGTTCAGGAAGTCCATCATGGAGCCAGTCCTGGCGTAACATTCCATCTCGAACGTAGAATTTACTGTTTCACTTTTTCTCTTTGTTCAAAAGAATACGCCAGGCGTTTAAGCTTGTCATGAAACATTTCGCGATATGCCGCCTTGATATCATCATCCAAAAAAGAACGATCAATAAATGATTCGACTGTCTCGGCTTTGTTTTGAAACAATTCAATTTCCCGCTTGACGATTGCCTCGGGTAGTCCCGCCCTTAGTCCAAGCTGGTAGAAATCATCATACGCATAGTAGCCATTTGCATTGTGGCTCTCGGTGTCAAAGTCGCCTGCAAAGAGTCCATCTTTGAAAGCGATATCGGGATCGTCCACATGAATGCGTGTACAAATCAAATCATATGCAGGGCTCAGGGCAAAGTCGCCACCATTGGTTTCTAACAATGAAAAGTTCTTCAGGTGTGCATCACCATTGGAGAAAACATAGTTGAACAATATAATCCGAAATAACTTCTGTGCCTCCACAAGGTAAGGACCCACATATTGTTTCAGCAAAATGAAAAGGTCTTCACAACTTGCTTCATATTTGAAATCCTCGCCAGCCGTATCTTTTGTTTTTCCTGCCAGTGTACAGAAGTCTTCCATCAAACGTTTTGTACCATCTTCTTTGTAATCGAAGCGACGTGTGATGTAGGCAGGTTCATCACCTGCGAAAAAGATCATTCCATTACCTGCAGTCTGGATACTGAACACCTGCTCTGCAAGCTGCATGGTCAGATGCTCATTCGCGGGAACCTGGTCTGTTCGTTTTAAATCATCAGGTATAGGTTTCAGGATATACTGACCAGGTTCTCCCTGTCCGGTTAGTCTTAGTTTATTTTTTTCAAGCCGGAGCGAGATCTTCTTTTGTACACCGGATATACTCAACCGCTTCCGGTTTTCCATAAATGCTTCGTTTACTGCCTGGTTTTTTTCTGGAGATTCGAATGGCAGAATATGGCTTACGCGCTTTCCTTCGAAAACTTTTCGTAAGGCAGCAGGACTATAGGTTGTAAAGTCTGGCTTCAGCTTAGAGGGACAACGATCGACAATCATGATGCTGAAGATTTAATGGTGATCGCGCCAATCGTATCTACACTTGCTGTTGCCAGCAGCAATGAGAAGTGATCGTTCTCATCAATTTGCAGCTGCCGACATTGGAGGCGCTTGTTAACTCCTTCCGCCAGCATGTTAAAGAAGAATGGAAACAGCGTGTTGCTTTTAAATTCTTGTTGTGTCTTGGGCAGGGTGAGACTGATTGCCGGCTTTTGCCGATCAGCAAAATAGGCATCGTCATAACGGAACAGGTACTTCCTGTCATCCGTCATTTTCAATCGGCCTGCTGGCTCATCCTTGATATATACGATTGCTTCCTTCATACTTTAATTATCCTTTGCGCCGTACCTCAAGTTTCAACTCCATACCCAGTACTTCCACCACTTTTACTAAAACTTCAATGGTCGGATTCGACTGTCCCCTTTCCAGCTGGTACAGAGTATTAACACTAACCCCTGCCAGGTCAGCAATCTGCTGCTGCGTGGTTCCAAGCTCCATGCGACGTTCTTTAATGACCTTTCCAAGCGTTGTAATCCCCATTATACTGTGAATTTTATAACGAAAATATGAAAAAATCAGATAATTACCACTTAAATCACATTATAATATGATTTTGGTAGTATCAGCAGGTACAATAAAGTCGTTTACGGCTTTAAATCCCAGTAAATTGTGGGTATAGCACTTCTGATTTTTAGAATGGCTTGGCCACCTCGTTATGATCCACATGGAAAATAACTAGGGATGATCAAATTAAATCAGTTTGTATATAGCCTGCTGTACATCGATACGATTCCGTTCACTTTTCAAGAATCCGGATCAGGTCATCATTGATGTTGTCCAGATTTTAGTTGTTCGGGGCCTCTTTTTCAGAAAATCCACCCTTCAAAAGACAGCCAGCCAAAAAGAAATGGGCAGCACTCAAAATCGTAGTCGGCTCGACTTCGAGTATGCCCAAGTCGGAAAACACTAAACCCACTTTCGCCTTCGAATCAAAACACGAAATCGCTAGGTTAGATTAATTGATGCAACCTAAAAGCTAAAACTAGAACTTATGATCAAACTGAAACGAAAATTCTAAGCAACAGTCTAATTTGCTTAGCTTGAGTAAAGCAACATAAATTAATTGGATGAATACGGAGTTGATTCTAAATGAGTTACTTCCACTGCTGGAGGATTTGCTAAGGGAATTCGAAAAAGCAAAGAGTTTTTCAATTATCACTCAGATCAAGTCATATTAAACTTCACGAAAAAGCTGGCGCCTTTTCCGAGTTCGCTAACGCACCAGATTTGCCCGTGCATTGCATCGACAAATTTCTTCACAATTGACAATCCCAGGCCGGTAGAGGATTCATTGCCGGTTGGGACCGTACTTAATTTTTGATATTTTTTGAATAATTTTTTCTTATCACTTTCGCTAAAGCCTGGTCCTTCATCACGTATCTCCATCAGCGCAACTGTGTTATGAAGTGTGATATTGATGTAAATATTTTTCTCAGGTGGCGAAAATTTAAGAGCATTCGAAAGCAAATTTTCAATTACCTGATCGGTGTAACTCAGGTCGGCATTTACCATTACATTTTCTGCTATCGAGGTATGTAATTGGATTTGTTTTCGTGTTGCTTCAACAACCGACCGATTCACGTTCGCCATTACTACTTCAGAAAGGTTTACCTGTTCTAATGTTAAATTAAGTTGTTTTGATTCTATCGCTTCAACGTTCAGAATTTTGGTAATCATATCACCGAGGCGTAGCGTACTCTCCTCAATCATGGTGAGGTATTTAACGGATTCGTCCTCCGACTTACTTGTCATTTTAACTAAGGAAAGCAATCCCTTTATTTGATTGACCGGACTTTTCAAATCGTGGGCAACAATTCCAATCAGGTTGTTCTTTTCTTCATTGAGCGCAATCAAGTCCTGGTTCTTGCCCTCAATCTCTTCTTTCTGTTGTGTGATTTTCTGATTTTTTATATTCTGATTTTTGGAATTACGATATGCCATTGCGGCCACGAAAATCATTATGCCAAATGCTGCAATGAATGTATTGCGGATCCATTTTTCCCTTGCCAGCATTTTTTCTTTTTCGATCAATTCTATTTGCTTTTGAGAAATTTCATAATCTGCGCGCAGATCTGCCATTTTCTGTACGGATTCGATGTTGTTAATGCTGTCTCTGTAGGCAATATAATTTTTGAAATGCCTGAACGATTCACTTGTATTGCCGACTTTAGCATAACATTCTGAGAGTTTGAGACTGGATTCACTTATCTGTTCTTTCAACCCGTGCTGTTGGGCGAGTTGAAGGCTTCTCAAGGCATATCTCAATGCATTGGCATTATCTCCTTTCTGATGATGTATATCTGACATGGAAATGAGATATACACAAACCGGATAGTAAACACCTACTTCTTCGAGCATTCTGATTGCCTCATTGATGTTTTTTTCGGCTAATTTGTTAGCTCCGGTACTTGCATATACCATTCCGATATTACCCAAATTGTAAGCTTTGCCTATCGGATAATTGACTTTTTCAAAAATTATACCTGACTCGTTGAAACATAAAAGTGCGGAATCATAATTTTCGTTGGTGCGAAATGCTTCTCCCAGATTTAAAATGACCGAAGCCAGGGCAACGGAGTCATCGGATTGCCGCAAGATGGATATGGCTTTATTGTAATAAAGCTTCGCATTGTTATGATTGTTTGAATGGGTATAAATGCCAGCGATTGCTCCATAAGCGTTTGCTTCCCCTTGCACATCATCGATTTTGCGCGCCACTTCTACACTCTTAAAATAGGCCTCAATCGCTTCTTTCAAATCACCCAATAGCTTCTTCTTGTTTCCCTTTAGAAAATAGCCTGAGTACAGATAACCGTTATTCCCTTTCTCTTCAGACAGGCTAATGAGTTCCTCTGCATATTGCAAGGCCAGGTCGAGGTCATGCGCTTCGTTGAACGATAAGTTTAAGAGTAACCCGAGCCTGGCCGTATCTTCGAGGGCGTTATTTTTATAAATCCTGGCCAAGCTATCCGCGACTTTCTGATCCTGACCGGAAAGATCATCGAATACTAAACAAAACAATCCTGCCAGAAAGTATAAGGCGATCCTTTTAAAAGGCATGATTATCTTTTATCATTTTGGTTTTGGCTTAACCTCAATTTCAGGATCGGAACTATAGATTTTTGAATCACCAATTTTCAGATATTGTATAGTGTATCTCTCCGTTTTTTCTTTTAACACCCTGGCCGGATTAATTCTGCCCTGCCAACTCGCTGCACTTAACGGAACCGGATTAGGCTTGAACAGGTCAATTTTAGAATTATCAATGATTGCAACAATAGAGGCTACTCCTGAATTGCCATTTACTACCCAGGTTATTGTATCACCCGGATTTGCTATTGTGATTCCTCCATCGGATAACACCAACTTGTTTTTACCTTTAATACCAATTACTGTGATTGCCAGACTTGCCATCTTTATGTGTTTATGATTGAAAAAAATCAGGACAAGTTACCAATTTCTAATTTCAATAGAATGGATATTCTACAGAATTTCAGCTCATTTCTCCTGACTTCCCTTTTTTTGCTTGCCTCCTCCTTCGGGTTGTTTTAATCAAAGCGTTCTGGTTGTGAGAATGGTATTGCCTCTGTCCGTACTCACTCGCAGCGTGATACGAATTACTCTCGACAGAAATCTGCTAATGGAAAACACTACTTTAACCTGAAGGCCAGCAATGGACAGACCATTGGCACCAGTGAGCTTTATGAGAGTTCTGCTTCTATGGAAACAGGAATTGCTTCTGTAACGAAGAATGCATCAGGGGCAACGGTAGAGGGGTGATTTAAAATAAGGGAAATTCAGGATTGCGACTTAGTATAGAAGTATGACCTACCGCCAGAGTCCGAGGCGAGACTCTGCGGAGAAATAACCCGAACATATTGGTATAGAATCCAACAGGCCGCATGAACTTGATACTCACTTCTGTCGGAAGCTGATTCAGAATGGTCTCCACGTTGCGATGAAATTGTAAAAAACCATTTCCTTTTTTCATGTGTGCCCCGATGCTACTCAGATGCACAATCTTCTTCACGCCTGAATGGAGGACGGCCTGCTTGTAGTTCTGCCCGATCTGACTGATCGCACCAATGAGATCAGCATCCTTGTCACCGAAATCGGGTATGGCTGATTATCAAGTGAGAGGACAAATGGGTTGGCAACATGTGCAGATCTTGTCGATGCTTATCATGCAACT
>QFQM01000068.1 GCA_003243255.1 Flavobacterium psychrophilum
CTACTCCTCCCTGAAAACTAAAATACTTATCGGTTGCCGGCGATTTTACAGTTTCACCTTTTTTATTGATATAAAAACGCTGTTTATCTTTTTGAACAACACAAAGTCCGCTGTTAAAGTCTTCCGCATCATCAAAAGTAGCCGGAATAACCCACTTGCCTTTAGTATCTATAAAGCCCCATTTAGACTGGTCTTTTACAGCTGCAAGCCCATCCGAAAAGCTTCTTGCCGTGCTGTAAGCAGGCTTAATAGCCATAGTACCGGTCTTATCGATATAGCCTATCTTACCATTTTGTTTAACAAGCGCTAATTCCTGAGCAAAAGAAAACTGAGTACATAAAACTAGAAAGAACAGAATTTTTTTCATGATTTATATGGTTGGTTGGTTGATTACTTCATCAGATAGTCCTTAATCTCCTGCACATACGGATACATCGCCTTGTCTTCAGTAAAGACAGGCAGTATCGCTCTCACATCATCATATATTTTTCGTGTAGCTGCCGATACCTCATCCTTATAATCCAGCGCATCGATTGCCTGAACAATAGCCATGACTTCTATAGCCAGCACTTCAAAGGTATTTTCTATAACTTTAGCTGTAAGCACCGCAGCATTGGTTCCCATGCTTACAATATCCTGATTGTCATTGTTGTTTGGAATACTATGCACATACATAGAGTTCGAAAGCATCTGGTTCTCGGCAGTAGTAGATACCGCCGTAAACTGAACTCCCTGCAAACCAAAATTAAAACCTAATTTACCAAGATTGGTAAACGGTGGCAACAGCTCGTTAATCTTAGCATTCATCAGGTAGTTGAGCTGACGTTCGGCTAGCATGGAAAGTTTGGTCACTACCAGGCGAAGCTTGTCCATTTCCAGCGAAATATAATCGCCATGAAAGTTTCCTCCATGATATACCTGCCCGTTCTTAGCGTCAACAATAGGATTATCGTTAGCCGAATTGATTTCATTCTCCAGCACCTTTGCCGTTTCATTGACAGTATCAAGCACAGGGCCCAATATTTGCGGAACGCAGCGCAACGAATAATATTCCTGCACCTTTTCTTTAAATATGGTTTCCTGATTTTCTCCCGTGTATAAATGATCCGCTCTCTTACGGATGAGTCTGCTGTCTTTAACATGCTCCCTCATTCGTCGGGCAATTTCCTGCTGGCCTTTATGTAATTTGGTAGTATTCAGCTCCGCAGATAAATGATCGTCATACACTTTTACAACTTCATTAATTGCTGCCGAAAATTTAAGCGAAAGATCTACCAGCTTTCTTGCATTCGCAAGATTGACAACGCCAATACCCGTCATTACCGATGTACCGTTCATCAAAGCCAATCCTTCTCTTATCTCAACATTTATAGGCTTTAATCCTTCTATAGCAAAAACCTCTGATGTATTTTTTCGCTCGCCTTTATAAAACACTTCGCCTTCACCTATAAGCACTAAGGCAAGATGCGCCAGCTGAACCAGGTCGCCGCTGGCCCCTACTCCTCCATGCTCGAATATAAGTGGGCTAATATCCCTGTTGATGAATTCCTGCATGAGATGGATAACCGATTCATGCACTCCGGAATTGCCAAGGGATAATGTATTAAGCCTTGCCAGCATTGCCGACTTTACAAAAACAGGAGATAATGGCCTGCCCGTTCCCGAAGCGTGGCTTCTTATCAGGTTATATTGTAACTGATTCCTGTCTTTGTCTTCAATACGATATTGGGCCATAGGGCCAAAACCTGTATTAACGCCATAAATAACTTTGTTTTCAGAAAAGGCTTTCAAAAAATCAAAACTTTCCCTTACTCTTTTAAGTACATCTTCACTAACCGCTATCTTACTGCCTCCAAATACAATAGATTCAAATTCTTCAAGGCTTAAATATTGGTTTATACTACTCATTCTGTTTTAATTAGGTTACTTGGCTTACTGCAAAAATATAATTTCCAAGGTATGCAAAATTCTCATATTTTTACAGGGTTACAAATGTAGAGTTTTTTAAGAAATCTTTAAGACAAATCAGGCCTGTAAATGTTAAAAGAAAATGTAGAAGTATTAGTTATCGGAGCCGGCCCTTCAGGTTGTGTTGCAGCGTCTTTTCTCCATAACAACGGTGTAAAGGTAAAAGTTGTAGAACGATCAAAGTTTCCCAGATTTGTTATCGGCGAAAGCCTTATCCCAAGGGTAATGGATCATTTTGAGGAAGCAGGGCTCCTTGATGCGCTTATCGCTAAGGATTTTGAGAAAAAATTTGGAGCTCGCTTCATCAGGGGCGAAGAGCTTTGCGTATTCGATTTCAGTATAAAATTTGGCGAAGGCTGGGACTGGACGTGGCAGGTGCCACGTGCCGATTTTGACAACACCCTTGCCGAAGAAGTCATCCGAAAAGGGATTGACCTTGAATTTGAAACCGAAGTGCTTGATGTTGTATTTGACGGAACCGACTCGGTAACTACCGTAAGAAACAAAGAAGGCATCACAAGAGAAATACATGCCAAATTCATAATCGATTCCAGTGGTTATGGCCGTGTGCTGCCAAGGATATTAAAGCTTGATGCACCATCATCAATCCCTGAGAATTCTTCTATGTTTACGCATGTAAAAGATATTAAAAGGCCTGAAGGCGTTGAAGGCACCCAGATTACGTTTGACATACTTGAAACAAAAGTGTGGCTATGGGTTATTCCTTTTTCCAATGGCAATACCAGCATTGGTGTTGTGGGCCCAACAAGCTATATCAATGCTATTGGTGGAGCCAACAATACTGAGGCTCTTAAGAAGATTATAAACCAGTCCGATTTTTATCGCGACCGTTTCGAGGGGGTAGACTTTTTATTCGAACCTCATAAAATAGAGAACTATTCGTGTTCGGTTACCCAGCTTTACGGACCCGGCTATACCCTTACCGGAAACAGTTCCGAATTCCTGGACCCTGTATTTTCATCGGGGGTATGTTTCGCTACCGAATCGGGAATGCTTTCGGCAAAATTGTACCTTAAAGAACGAAACGGCGAAAAGGTAGACTGGGAAACAGAATATTCAGATTATATGAGACGTGGGGTAAACGTTTTTGCCACCTACGTTAAAGAATGGTATACCGGAAACCTTCAGACACTGTTCTTTCACAGGCCGGAAAACCCGGATGTAAAAGAAAAAATATGTTCGGTACTGGCGGGTTATGTATGGGATGAGGAAAATCCTTTTGTAAAAAAACACGACCGGGTAATAAAATCCATGGCATATATGCTACAAAACATAAAAAGCGCCCAATAGGCGCTTTTTATGTTTTATAAACTGCTTACTTTAGCTTTTTAACGATTATCTTACCAATTGTTTTGGCAGTTTTAGCAAAACCTTCACCAATTCTTGATTCGTTGCTAAAGTTACTGCCCCATTGGTCGCCCGGAGCTTCTTCAGTTTCAATTTCCATTATAACATTGCTTTTATTTGCTGTTTCAACAAAGCGAAGTATTGTAGAGACTTTTGCCGGCTGTTTCATTATGGCTGCATCCCATCCCGGATAAATCCACACTGCATCAACAATAAGCGTGTATTTTGCAGAAACAAGGCCTTCATCAATAGTAACATCTTTTTCTTTTCCGTACGTTTTGGTTAAAAGCTCTAAAAACTTCGGATTCCATATCATCTGAGGTGCAGCAACCCATTTCTTTTTCCAGATATTTCCATTGCCTTTATCTTTTTCATTAAGGTCGTTTACCCTTTTTTCTACATATTGAGCCTCTGTAAGATTTTCCTTCATCAGCTTCAGGTGGCTGTAATCGAATTCAACATTAAGCTCCTTTTGATCTTTTAAGAAACTGAAGTCTCCTTTTTTAATCTTAACATCCTGAGCAAAGCCGGTTACCGAAGCAAACAACAATGCTGCAAATAAAAATTTTTTCATGGTTATAGTATGATTTAAGTGCGCCAAAAGTACATATTTATTTGAGTATAAAGCAATAATGATTGTCAGCAAACTTTTGTGTTTTTGTAAATAAAAAAGCCCCCGCCAAAGCAGGGACTCTCTTCTCAATAAACCAATCAGATTTACTACTTAACTACTTTTACAGAAGCAGTTCCTCGGGTTGTAGCGACCCTTAGGATATAGCTTCCTTGTGGCAGTTTCTCTGTATTAAGCTCAACTTTTTCTGTGTTGGCTTTTTTAACGATTACTACCTGCCCCAGCATATTTATAACTGCAACTTCGGTAATCGGTTCGTTGTATGATATTGTCAGCACGTCAACAACCGGGTTAGGATATACCGCCAGGTTTTTAAGGCTGAAAGTTGGCGTTGCCAGAACCTCATCCACAGTAATGGCCAATGGTTCGCTTTCACATCCGTCAACTGTCTGGGTTACATAATACGTTACACCATCCTGAAGCAAATGATCAAATCCTATTTCCTCAAGCTCTCCATCTTCCATAATATACCATTGTATCTGAGACCCGATAAGCACTGAAATTTCAAGATCACTAACATCATCTCCGGCTTCAAATTGCTGGGTTGCATTTCCTCCCGGAGTATTTGGCGCAGGTAGAATCGTTACAATTACCTCTTTAACTCCGCTTGTACATCCGTTAAGTGTTTGTTTCACATAATACACACCTGCCTCTAATTCTGTATCTGCATCCAGCGCCGGACCATTTTGAGGTTTATGCCATGTAAGCACTGCACCTGCAAGGCCTTCTGCCTGAAGATCTGAAATTTCAGAACCTGCACATACCGATTGGTTGTGTTCTGCAACCGGAATTGGAAGTTCATCTATATTTATAATCACTTTTCTGCGCGAACTCACACAGTTCCCTACCGTTTGCGTAACATAATAATCGGCCTCGTCAACTAAAACCGTAGTTGTAGGTATAGCCGTTCCGCCTGTCTCATTTTCATACCATGTAAATGTGGCCCCCGTCAATCCGGTAACCGTAAGCGAAGCAATTGTAGATCCTGAACATACCGTAGCTGTTTCATTAGGTACATTTGGCGCAGCAAGAGTAGTAAAACTTACTACCACATGTTTTCTCTCGCTGGTACAAGAACCCACTGTTTGAGATACATAGTAGTTTCCTGCAACAAGCAATGTTGTTCCTGCAAGCGGAGTTCCGCCTGTAGCAACGTTGTACCAGCTTATGGTAGCTCCTGCCTGGCCTGTAGCCACAAGGTCTGACACATGCGCCTCTGAACAGAAAGATTGCTGCTCACTGGCTGTAGGCATTGGTATAGGAACAAACTGAGGCGTTATCATTAACCTTGCGCTTGTACATCCGTTTACTGTTTGCGCTACATAATAATTTGTACCTCCTACTAACGCAGTTGTTGTAGGCAATACTGTTCCGCCACTTGGCTCATTATACCATGTAAATGTTGCACCTGCCTGTCCTGTTACCACAAGATTAGCAATAGTAGACGCCGAACAAAAATCAGGTGTAGTATCTGCCGTTTGCGGTAGCGGTACTGTTGTGATCGTAACTACAGCCGAAGTCCTTGTACTTTCACACTCACCAACGGTCTGAGAGACAAAATAGGTAGTGCCATTTGTCAGAACAGCCGTAGAAGCAAGTGCCGTACCACCCGTTGCAGCAGCATACCATTTAAAAGTAGCGCCTGCCTCACCGGTAGCAACAAGGTTTGCTACAGTAGCGCCTGAACAAAATGTTTGGGCAGCAGCTGTAGGTGCCGGCGGAGCAACACAGGTAAAGGCATTATTAAGGCTATAACCGCGGTTTGTTCCGTGAGTGATAAGCGAATTGGTAGCAGAACTACCCCTTGCCCATGCAAAATCTATATTAATATCGGAATACACAAAAGTAAAATCATCGGCACTACCTGTATTAAAAGGCCTTGTAGCTATAATAGTTCGTGTAGTACCCGATACCGAGTTCGAACTTGTCCAGTCGTTAGTAGCATCGGCACTAGGAGCAGACCCAAGTCCGTTTTGATTACCATCTACCAGTGTAGTGCCATTCCAGTATACTACATCGGTCCCGTCCTGCATACCGCCACTATTGGTAAATGAACCTATCTGAAGCGCAAACCACCGGTCAGAAGGTCCTGTAAAAGTTAGCGTCGCTGTACTCGTGGCGTTATTCAGTTCCAGCTTTGCCGTCATCCCCGTTGTGAGGTTTACAACAGCCGTTGCTTTGCTCTGGGCATAAGCCCCTGCCGATGCGGCGAGTAAAGCAGTAAGTAGTAAAAGTTTTTTCATTGCTTAGTTTTTATTTTATATTGAGTTTTATGTTTTCTATTTCAGCAGATCAATAATCTCCTGGTTCCTGTTGAAGACCGCAAAGTCCATTGCCGATTTGCCATCATTGTTGGCAAGCTTTTTATTTGCTTTGTACTTAAGCAATAGCTGGATCATTTCTTTGTTTTCAAATTGCGAAGCATACAGCAATGCCGTCATACCCGTGCCATCGGCAACATCTGGATTCGCTTTGTTTTCAAGCAATACTTTAATGATAGCGGTATTGCCCTTAACTGCAGCTGCAGCAAGGGCCGTTCCGCTCGGGCTATTGTAGTTTATGTCCCTTACATTTTTTGCCAGATACTCCGCCACCTCGTTATTGCTTCTGTAACAAGCCAGTATCAGTGGCGAAAACCCACTTTGGTTTACAGCGTTAATGGTGTCTTTTTTTAATTGCACCAATGCTTTCATCTCTTGAACGGTGCCCGAACGGGCCACATCGAATACATCTTTAGGCTTCGTTTGCGCTCCGCATAATGCCGACACAAACAGCAGTAAAAAAGCTATTTTTTTCATAATTGGTTTATTTAGATAATGCCAGGTTATAGGTTATCTCAACCTTATCAGATACTTTCCCGCTTACTACCTTAGGTATTTCAATACTAAAGTCTGCCGGTTTTACCGTAAAACTTCCGGTAATTACAATCTTGTCTCCCGCTTTACTCACCTTAGCGTTATCGGTAATCTTTTTTGTTTTGCCATGCAATGTAAGGTCGCCCGTTACCGTATAGCTTTTGGCTTCTGAAGTAAGTTTGCTAACATCCAGCCCTTCAACTTTACCTGTAAAAGTGGCTTTTGGATATTTGTCCGACTCTACATAGTTCTCGTTAAAATGCTCTTCCATTAGCGCTACTTTAAAACGAAACCCCTTCATAAGTGCCAGTACTGCCAGATCTCCCTTTGAAGCATCAAGCACTGCCGAAGCCGTTTTGCTTTCGCCGGCCACTTCTTCGAATGAAGGCATCGAAGCTTCAAACTTCAGGTTGCCGTTGCGTGTGCTGTATTTCTGTCCGTAAATGACTGCCGACAAAAGAAGGCAGCCAACGCATATCATTATTTCCAAATACCTGTTCATAGCAATTTTATATTTAGTTTTCCAGTAATCCGTCCTCGTTCCATTGTAGTATCACATCAATCTTAGCCTGCGACATCCTTCCTGTTTGCGGCATTACACCCGGCTCGGCATCCTGCATCTGTATCCTTTGCAGCAATCCTCCATTTTCTACAGCATTCTTAACCTCGGTATAATTGGTCAGCGGCCTGAACGATGCAACATTGCCATTGCTGTGGCAGCTTACGCAATTCGCATCAATTATCGATTTCACATTGGCATCATAGGTGACATCACCGTCTATTATTATCTCTTCACTGATTTCTTCATACGTATGCGAATCGCAGCTAACAAAAGCCATTGCCAAAAATGCCGACCCTAAAATTATTTTCGCTCTCATATTAAAAAACCCTGTATAAGTTAAACCCAAAGAAAAAATCGCCTTTACCCCAATCACCTGCTCCGTTGGTTACATAACCGCTTTCTGTCATCGACTGCGAGTTGGTAAACAACAGCTGAAATACGTGGCCACCCGTTTCTATATCTAACCCTACTGATAGTGGATTAACATAAAAATCAGGCTTGTCAAAATTGTACATGTATTCCAGATTTACCGAAAGCCTTTTGGTCAGTTTCATTCTTCCGCCGGCACCAAGTGAAAACTGGTTATCATTTTCCAATTGGGGATTGTACAGGTTTTTATGTATGTATGATGGCACTACCTCAAGCGATAGTCTTTCATTCACTTTTCTTGACACCAACACCTGTGTTATATAAGACAGCCTGTCGGCAAATTCCAGTTTCGGATAATCCTCCTCTTCAAGAGCCGAATTGATATCTATAGTATTGTATCCTACTATATCAACAGGAAAATCAGCACTCTGTCTTGCCAGCCTGTATTTCACTCCTGTCTCATATACTTTTGAAAGTGTATGGCGCGATGCACTTACCGATAGCCAGTCGGTAATACCATAAATACCTCCTATTTTGGTAGTAGCCTGATCCAGCCCGAAAAATTCGGAAATACCATCTTTCACACTCCCAAAACGGTGAGAGACTACAAAATAAAATTCATTCTTAGCCGCCATCTTGGTCGTTTGCAGGGTTACTATCTGCAACGCCTTAAAGGGCGCGATTGCATAGGTATCGGCTACCTGGGTAGAGTCAAGTTCAGACAGCAGGTCTTCCTGGGCACTGGCAGTTGCCATACCTAAAAAACATACTGCAGTTACAAAAAATCGCTTCATGTGTTAGTTATTGTTTAATCGTGCACTGATCGAGCTTCACTTCGCCAAAAAGCTCATCAAACCCAATACATCTTCCTTTTATGGTAATATCTTTATTCACTCCTGTATTTGCGGGCATTGTATCAAATCCGCATACTATCTTATTGTCGATTATCAGCAATGAATCCCTTACTTCTGTTATTTTACCTTTTACCTCAATGGTCTGGTTAAGGTATTTGCCATCGGCCTTACCACTATTTGAAGCATATTCACCTGCAAGCCCCTGAGCAGGCATTACAAAAGCCGATTCTTCGGTCTCAATATTTCTTACCGGCTTATATAAAAAGCCATAATAGCCATACAGCAGGCCTGAAACCAAAACCAACAAAACAACTACACCTATCCCTAATCTTTTCTTATTCATCTGCAACGCAAAATGTTAACTAAATAAAGTATCGGTTACTTTTTAACAAAAAAAGAAAACAACACCAACATCACACTTATTAATAAGCCGAAATTAGTTATAAATACAGTCGTCATTTTTGACAAATTAGAATTCGCCACCCATGACCGAGAATTAGAACAATATGACTGAGGATATATTTTTGGCAACGCTTTAAAACAAAAAACCCCCTTCCCGAATATGGGAAGAGGATTTTTTTCCTAAACTAAACCTACTAAACTAACTTGTTATCTTTTGCCCGCATCAATAAGGGGCTGAATATCATCCCAACTGTAATAGTGAAAGGTCATTCCGTTGCTCATCGCTACGAACATACCATTACTGAATTTACCGCCCAGGTTAAGGCTTGTAACATCGGCACCATCACATTCAACCGTAGACACCGGAATTTCTGCCAGCAATACGTGTTCATTCGGGTTTCCGTCTGAACCTTCTCTTGCATATACCATAAACGTATTGGCCTGCTGGTTAGACACTAGTATGTAACCCGTTGTTGCTGTTTTTTTATAGATAGCAATACCTTCATTATCGGCCTTAAAGTCTTTCATACCAAAAAAGGCAAGCTGCGTATCATCCTTAGCTGCGGGATCGGCAAGGTATTTACGGATTCCTGCCTGCTCGTCGCAGTAGTACACATAACCAAGCTCATTATCAACCGCTATGGCTTCTATCTCTTTTTTGCCGCTAAACTGACCAAACTTGCGAACAACAGTTCCCGTTACTTTTCCGGTTTTTCCCGAAAGCTCATATTGCCACAGGTAGGTTCCGGCCGGGCCTGTTTTTCTGCCAACGATAGCAAAAATCGCTTTATCCGAAGGTCGCGTATATAACGCTACCCCCATAGGATCGCGTAACTCTTCTCCTGTAAAAACATCTATACCTCCGTTGTCAATCGGCTCAAGATCCGGCAGGCTGAAAATTCTTATTTTGTTGCTAAGCCTCTCGGTAGTAACAGCAATATCTGTTTTTTTGCCGTTAACCATCAACCCATAAGCTATATCTACATTGTTTGGCCTTAAAAGAGGTATCGATTTTTTCACGATCTTACCGGTAAGGTCATACAGGTACAACCCTCCATCGGTATCTTTATCTGTACCTACCACAAGACTCTTAGTTGCATCCTCAGGATGGATCCATATTGCAGGATCATCAGTATCATGCAGCGTCTGTTGTGTAACTACTGTTGGTTTTATAGCATCTTCCCTAACTGCCGCAAGCTTGCTGCTGCACGAAAAGTAAAAGGCTACGCATATAAAAAGTGCTATTATTTTTTTCATACTTTTTCTTTGATCAAAAAACTACAGGTCGAACTTAAGACCTAAATTAAATCTTGCCTGATAGTATTCAAGCTGCATTACCCTTGCCGAAACTCCCTGGTAGTAACGTAACGGCTGGTTGGTAAGGTTTTTAGCCTCTGCAAAGATGCGAAGGTTTTTAGTTACCTTAAGTGATGCATTTATATCCAGAAACAATTGCTTATCGTAATACGTATCATTAAACTCATCAGATCCTAACTCGTCAAGGTAATCTGAAGTGAAGTTAACCGATGCCCTTCCTGAAAAACGTCCGTGTTCCCACGACAGTGAACCATTAAACATATGTGGTGCAGTTCTTGGAAGGCTCACATCCTTACGCTCATTACCGTCCTCATCGGCAATACCTTTAGCTTTAGAATCGGTATATGTATAGTTCGCATATACACCAAAGTATTTCATAAAGCCCGGAAGGAAATCAAGCTGACGCTGGAAAGCTACCTCAAAACCGTAAACATCTACATTATCACCATTTCTTTGCTGAATAAGCGTCCATTGCTCACCGGCAGGTACAGGGTTTGACTGACCCGGGAAGTCGTTATCAAAATCAGCAGCAGAGTACTGGTTGTTGCTGTATGTGTAAATAAAATCCTTAAGGTTTTTGTAGAAAAACCCTCCTGAAACCAAACCTACCGACTCGAAATAATTCTCTGCCATAAGGTCAAAGTTGTAAGCATAAGTAGCTTTCAGGTTAGGATTACCCGCAATGATCTCGGTGTCCGAAGCGATGTTATTGATGTATGGAGCAAGCGCATAGTAATCCGGCCTTGCCAATGATGTTGTAAACGCAGCTCTTAGTACAAAATCTTTAGTAGCATCATATTTAAATGATAAGCTCGGTAATACATTAGTGTATGTATTGGTATTTTCTACAACACCTTCAAGCTCTTCTTCGTCAAGTACCCTGTTACCGGTATAGTCAATATGAGTAGACTCAACACGCGCACCCACAATCATTGATAACTTATCGTTGAAATCCTGATCCCAACGCACATAACCTGCATAGATATTTTCTTTTGCCTTGTAGTTTACCGCAAGATACTCTGACGGATCAGCCTCTTTATCATAAAGTGCTGCATTGTTAAGATCCAGACCACCAAGGTAAGTAGCTGCTGCAAAGTTACCCGGTACATATTTTTCACCCGGATTGAATCCTTTACCGCTATAGTATACATTAGGCACATCTGCAAGTGTTAAATCTCCGGCAGTTGGTGCATACGAATAAAAACTGTTGTTTCTCTGTTTGTCTTTTATCCTGGTACGAAGACCGGTTCTTAAACGACCTTTCTGGCCTTCGATAACCGATAACGGGAAACGGAAGTTAATTTTAGCACCAAACTCACTCTCATCTGTATCATCAGTACTTTGTGTAAGTTCCGAAAGTCCGAATGAAGCAAGATCTTCACCTGTAGTAGTTACTGATGGTTTACGGTAATCACTCAGGTTCTGTGCCATATCAACACCTTCCTGCTCAAATTCGATATATCGCTCGTTTGGTTTGTATTCGCTTGCCGTAGCATAGTTAACCGACCAGTCCATATCTACTTTCGGGCTTAAAAGGTGCTCACCACGAAGTGAATAATTTTGCACTTTTTGCTCTTCAAGCCTTCTGCTTTTACCACGATCACTATCTATACCGCCTTTATTTTCACGTTTTACATTACCGGTAAAACCTGTAATCGCTTCACCATTATAAACAGGCTCCATGTCATCATAGGTAAGGGCATACCTGTTTTCACGGTCGTCTCTCCAGTTATAGATAGCATTAGCATAAATAGTATTGTTTTCGTTGAATTTATAATCAGCCGCAAGTGATATACTCCTTCTGATACGCTGAACATTATAGTAACGTATAGCCTGTTGCTCTACATATGTATTTCCAAAGTCATCCTGAACCCATGTAGCTTCGATGTTATCCGAACCAAAGTCATTATCGTTGTATGAACCACTTGCTACAACACCAAGTTTGTTATTAGCAAAACGGTTACCATATACAAAAGCCGCAGTGTAAATAGGCTTTTGTCGTATCGGGCTATAACCACCTGCAAGCGTAGCAGAGATTCTCTCCCCGTTTGGCGTAGCACGTGTGACAAGGTTTACCGATCCACCAATTGCATCAGCATCCATATCAGGCGTTAGAGTTTTATTTACCTGTATGGTCGAGATCATATCTGAAGGAATAAGGTCCATCTGTACATTACGGTTATCACCTTCTGCCGATGGAATCCTGTCGCCATTTAAAGTAACAGAGTTTAATGATGGTGCAAGACCACGAATGATGATATTACGCGCCTCACCCTGGTCATTTTGCATGGTGATACCCGGCACACGCTTTAACGCATCACCTATATTAGAATCGGGGAAACGCCCAACCTGGTCAGAAGATATAACGTTAGTAATATTATTGTTATTTTTCTGCTGGTTCAGGGCTCTTGCCTGTCCTCTTAAAGCTTCACCTACAACCACAACTTCGCTAAGTGTTGATGAACCGCTTACTAATACAAAATTGATTACAGCATGTTTTCCTTCTTCAACAGTTACCTGCTGCGATTGTGTCTGATAGCCAAGGTAAAGCACCTCAACCTGGTATGAACCGGCAGGAATATTAAGAAATTCAAAATCTCCCGTCTGGTTAGAAATTGTGTAACGGTTGCCGTCGCTGATTTTTACCGTAGCACCCGGAAGCGAAAAGTTCCCTTCCTGATCAGTAATTTTACCGGAAATCACTCCGTTTTTCTGAGCGAAAACAGACAATCCTGTCACTAAAAAAAGTAATAGTAGTAGTTTTTTCATCTATTTGGTTTGCTTTTGTGTGTTAATGCCGCGAAACTATAGCACACATGTAAAGCAAACATCAGGGTGAGATTACCCTTACTTTAGATGAATAATAAGATTGTGTTATGAATGTAAATTAATTATGCCGAAACCAATGGTGTTCCGGTACCGAAGTTTTGAGAAAGCCCCGGCATATCCTCATAATCAATGGTGACCAGCTGAAAATTATCGTCCGAATCTACCAGTAATTCTGTATTGCCCACCTTTATGATATCGTTAGCTTTTTGAAGGATGTGCTCGTGATTTTTCACATCCTGTTTTTCCATCATGAGGTAGAAAACAAAATAACTCGAAAATTTTTTTCCGGTTACATAATCCCTCAGTTCTTCTGCTCCTCCTGTATCAGTCCTTACAGAAATAATACGCGCATCTTTTTGGTTAAGCGCATGCGATGTCTTTTCCCAAAAATGTTGGGGACTAACACCGTCTATAAACCGGTGACCACAATCGTCCGGCAATTTGAGTATTATAAAATAAACTTCCATAAGCAATTTATTTTACTTAAAATTAAGTAGTTAATGTCTATAAAAAGCACATTTTAAAGGTTGATTAACATATTTCATCGACGAACCGCGCTCTTTTAAAGAGTTTTATGGTATTAATTATAATTTATTTGTTTTTAATTTTACATTGCACTATTTTTAATTCAGCACCTTTACCCAGAGATTTTTTCCATATGTCACAGATACTCAAGGCCGAATTCCAAAACTTACTTAAAGAAAATCCCGAAATATTCAGCTGGCTGGTTGATGATTCGCATCATGGGTTGTGGTATCTCAATCCGGAACAGCCCGATGAAATTTGGGTAAACGCTTCTTTTTGGCAAATTCTTGGTTATAAAAAAGGTGATCCTGCAATACCGTTTGCGTTTTACACAACCAAATTTGCAGGGATAATTGGTGATCTTAAAAAATCCATCACCCCTAACAGCGATCAGAATTTTGACCAGGTTATAAACCTGATAGATGATTCAGGACAGACTGTATTGCTACATGCATGCGGAAAGATATTTGTAAATGCCAAAGGCGAGCCAAAAATGGTTGTGAAATTCAGCAATATCGAAAGCCTTGAAAACGACGACCTTCTCAATAAAATAAAGGAGCTAAAAAATCAAAACGAAATTTATGACGCCACCAATCAGGTATCAAAGGTTGGCGGATGGAAATATGACGCTGTCAACAATGTTTCGACATGGACAAGCGTAATTTATGATATCCTGGAGCTGGATTATAGTTTTGACCCTGCCTCTCCTAACAGGAAACGTTTTGGCTTTTACAAAGAAGGCTGGAGCAGGGATACCATGGAAAGGCTTTTTAAGGAAGCTGTTGAAGAAGGAAAACCATTTGATGCCGAACTTAAGATCATTTCCGATAAGGGAAATGAAAAATGGGTACGCGCCCTGGGCACACCTTTTATGGAAAACGGTGTATGCGTAAGGCTACATGGTGCATTACAGGATATAAGCGACAAAAAAGAACAGGAATTTAACTACAAGCTTACCAAAGAACGCTTTGAAACCATTTACCACAATTCGTCTATAGGAATTGTACTGATCGAGGCCCAAACGGGCACCCTGCTGATGGCAAATCCTGCTGTGCTTGCGATTTTCGGATTTACCGAAGAAGACAGGAAAAACATAAGCACCATGACCTATCGGGACCTGATACATCCTGAAGACCTTGAAAAAGCAAGCAGTAACCGCGAACTGATGTTGTCGGGTATGATACCTAATTATACTATGGAAAGCCGTTTTTATACCAAACATGGCTCCCTTATATGGTGTAGGGTAAATACATCTTTAGTGCGCGGGCACAATCCTTCTGAGGACCTGATCATTACACAGATAGAAGATATAACTGTTAGTAAACGCCTTGAAGATATTGCCACTGAAAACTCAAACCGTTTTATCAGTGCTTTTGAGTATTCGCCAAACGGAATGGCCTTGGTTGGGCTTGACGGCAAATGGCTAATGGTTAACGAAGCCATCTCGCAGATGCTCGGTTATACACGCGAAGAACTTACAGCCTTAACGTTTCAGGATCTGACACATCCGGGTGACCTTGATGCCGACCTTAACCTGCTGCATCAGACACTTAATAATAAAATAAAGACATACAGTATCGAAAAACGATACATTCACAAAGATGGACATATCGTTTACGGATTGCTTAACGTTTCCCTTATAAAAGATACTGAAGGTAATCCTTTGTACTTTATTTCTCAGATAAATGATATTACCGAAAGGGTACTTGCAGAACAGGAGCTTCAAAAATCCCTGAATGAAATGGAAACCTTTATGAGGGCAACCACACAGGTGGCTATCATACAGGCCGACACCACAGGCACCATCATTAAATACAACAAGGGAGCCGAAAACCTTTTGGGTTACAAAGCCGAAGAACTTATAGGCAAGCATAATGTAGGCATATTCCACATACCTGAGGAAGTCGCTAAAAGGGGTGCCGAACTTGAAGCAAAACATGGCAGGCCATTCAGCGGATTTGAAATATTTACCCACAGGCCAAAACAGGGCAAATTTGAGGCGGGCGACTGGACATTCAGAAGAAAAGACGGAAGCCTTTTTGCCGTACACCTTGTTATTACAGCAGTGCGCAACCATGAAGGCGAACTTACCGGCTTCCTTGGGATAGCCACCGATATTTCGAACCTTAAACAGCTTGAAGTATCGCTGATGCAGGAGCGCGATAAAGCCGAAGCGGCCAGCAGGTCGAAATCAGAATTCCTGGCTAATATGAGCCACGAGATCAGGACGCCATTAAATGGTGTTATCGGATTCTCTGACCTGCTAATGAAAACTGAACTGAATGAAAGCCAGCGAAAATACATGCAGATGGTTAACACATCGGCACATTCGCTTCTTGATATCATAAATGACATTCTTGACTTCTCTAAAATTGAAGCCGGAAAACTTGAACTTAGTGAAGAGAAGACAGACATTATACACCTGTGCAGCCAGTCTATCGATATTGTAAAACATCAGGCGCATGCCAAATCACTCGAAATATTACTGGATCTGGCTCCGGGGATAAACCGTTTTGTTTATGCCGATCCGGTAAGGCTAAGGCAAATATTGGTAAACCTGCTGGGTAATGCCGTGAAATTTACCAATGAAGGCGAAATAGAACTGAAAGTACGTTCTGCTCCGGAAGAAGACAGCAGCGAAATGTTATTTTCATTCGCCATCCGTGATACGGGTATAGGTATTGCCCCTCAAAACATCGAAAAGATTTTTAATGCTTTCGATCAGGAAGACGCATCTACCACCCGAAAATATGGTGGTACCGGGCTTGGAATAACCATCAGCAACAAACTGCTGGCTCTTATGGGCAGCAACCTGGAGGTAGAGAGCCAGGTTGGCAAAGGAAGTACCTTTTCTTTCAGGATACGTTTCAAAACAGAAAAGGATAATTCGCCCATAAGAAAAACAAAAGTCAATGTCAAAAATGTACTGTTGGTTGACGATAATGGCAATAACCTTTTGATACTAAAAGATATGCTTGCGGTTGAAAAAATAAAAACCACCCTGGCATCTAACGGTATTGAAGCATTGGAAATACTCGAAAACAATAGCAATTTTGATCTGGCGATTGTAGATTATAACATGCCATACCTGAGTGGTACAGACCTTGTTAAGCAAATACGAGAAACATTGAACCTTGACGCTGAAAAGCTGCCGGTAATGCTGCTTCACAGCTCAATTGATGATGAAAAGCTGATACAGGCCTGTATAGACCTCGACATTCGTTTTAATGTTACCAAGCCGATAATCTCTGATGAGTTATTTGACCTGATTGACAACATTCATACGACCGATATCGCTGCCCACAAAGATGCAACAGACGAGGAGATAGATGGATTTGACGCATTATATAATGTATTGATTGCCGAGGATAATCCTGTTAACCAGATACTGGCAAAAACAATCATTCAGAAAATAATTCCGAATGCAGCTATCATCCTTGCTGAAAATGGGCTTGAAGCGGTAAAAGCATACCAGACCCATGAAGTCGATATGATTTTTATGGATATACAGATGCCGGAAATGAGCGGTTTTGAAGCGACAGAAAAGATACGAGAATTAGAAGCCGAACAACCTGACGAACACACACCTATCGTAGCATTGACAGCAAGGGCACTTTTAGGCGAAAGAGAAGAATGCCTTAAGCTGGGGATGGACGATTATATTACAAAACCTATTGATTATGAAGCTTTACGCAACATTATAAAACAATATCTGGTAATCCCTAATAATGTGCGTAAAACACTATAAATGAATTAGATTAAAATGAGTACCAATACAATACTGCTGGTTGAAAACAACCCTGCCGAAAAAGAAAATTTTATACGCCTTGCCCTTAAGGAGAACCTTCATGCCGAAGCCTTAGGGAGCAGCTATGAAGCTATACAGTGGCTTAAAAAAAACGACCATGCCCTGGCAATCGTGATTTCAGAAAATGCCATTCCGCTTAATGCCTATCAGACTTTTGATTATATAAGACAGGAACTTAAAAGCAGTCTCCCTGTTATTATCAGTAGAAACGCAGATGGCCTGCCAAAAGAAGACGGTTACCTGTACCTTGACAAGTCGTTTACAGCAACAGGCATAAAAACGCTGAAGCTTTCTCTTGTACCTAATGTATCGTCGGCTCCGGGACTAAAAGTATATTCGCTGGACTATCTTGAAACCATAACTGGCGGAAACCATGAGGTTATGATTGATCTTCTTCAGACTTTCATTACGTCGGCCAGTGAAAAAATGGAAGAGCTAAAAGTAGCTGTAGAAAGTTCTGACATTAAAACCGCCGGTGCGATTGCACACAATATAAAGCCTTCGTTTGAAATGCTGGAAAGCGAAAAGGCGAAAGACATCTGCAATAAGCTAACCTATGAAGCAGAAACATCAGATGTAGTCGCTCTTGCTGATGAACTCAATAACGAATTCAAAGCAATTGAAGAGGCGCTTAAGAATGACTTTAGCGAACTGAAATAAAAAAAGC
This sequence comes from Flavobacterium psychrophilum, assembly GCA_003243255.1. Next base: position 18,156 of record QFQM01000068.1, read on the forward strand.
CCCGCATTTATCCTGCGGGGCTTTTAATTTTATGCCATCTGTATATTTTCGAGATTAAACTGAAAAGGCTGTGCATTTGGCCCCGAACCACCACCTGTCATTACGATATCTGCCGAGGCAATTCCTAACAGGCTCAATTCTGTATTTATAGCAGATAGTATAGCAGAATTCATAACCTGCCCCTCTTCTATCTGCGAGGCAACGCCTATCCATATTGTGGGTTTAAATTCAAAAACGGCTTTTTGCTGTGGAGCAACACTAGTTCTTGTTGCTAAAAGTTTACCACTTTTATAAACATTAGCATTTATAGCTCCTCTCTGGAGATTATTCAATATCTGTATCTCCTTGCTGCTTGTAGCCTGCCCGAAAGATGACAATTGATCTCCTGACACGGTCAGGCTCATAGCAAACATTTGTCCTTCGTGAGCTTGCAGCTGTGGTGTAAAATTGCCCCAACTATCCGAAGCACCTACAGCGTTGCCCATAGGGTATGTAAAAGGATGATTATCTCCCTGTCCGCAATATTTTATTACCTGCCACGCAACTGCCATCTCATCAAAATTTGTAGCAACATTTTTTTGAAAGATCACTATTGAGCTATTATTGGCATCGTTTGAATTATTTATAAAGTTCAGTTTAATATCCATGATGTAAATAATTAATTGGTTAGATACCAAAGTTAATTACACACACTTTTATAAAATCAGGTAAAAACACCCGATTTAAGATCCGGATATATAACCTACACTTTTAAAACAGCCCTGAACCCTCTTGCTGCATAGTAGGACTCAGCACCATTATGATACAGGAAAACAGTATCATATCTGCGGTCACAAAAAACAGCTCCTCCCAGTTTTCTTATATCGGCAGGAGTAGCTACCCAGCTTGAAGTTTTTTTATCGAATTCCCCTAAAGTTTGCAAATAGCGGTATTCCACTTCAGTAAGAATTTCTACGCCCATATCGGCAGCCATATCCATAGCTGTATTTTCGGGTTTGTGCTCTTTACGGGATTCCCATGCTTTGCGGTCGTAGCAAACGCTTCTGCGTCCTTTAGGGCTCTCCGGTGCACAGTCATAAAAAAGATATTCGCTGGTTTTCTTATCCTGCCCTACAACATCGGGCTCACCGCCTGTTTCTTCCATAGCATCCAGCACATTAAGCTTTTCCGGATTGGAAGTAAGCTTAGTCTCAACGTCAGCCCATTTTATGCCTTTATGACGATCCATATTCTTTTCAAAACGCGTTTTTAAAATATCAAGAAGGGTTTGAGCCTGTTCTTCGGTTAAGTGATTTTTACCGCTAGCTTTCATATGCTTTTAGTTTAAGTAGTTAAAGTAAGTTTTCTGCTTGGCGGCCTGAAGTACCATGATAGCACGGTCAGTACCAATAACAATCCCGGGCCAAACAATTCAACAGCAGGGTCGTTTACAGCAATATGCGAAACAATGGCTCCGCTCATAGCAAAGAAAAAACCGGCATAGGCCCATTCTTTCACTAAAGTAAATTTAGGAATTAAAACAGCTATAACTCCCAATAATTTCCACACTCCCAAAAGGGTTAACACATACAAAGGATAACCTAAACGCTCCATGCTTTTTGTTTCCTCCTCTACCTGCAGCAACTGAACGATACCTGTTGCTGTCATTCCTAATGACAACCATACGGTAGCGATCCAGTAGATTATTTTATTTCGTTTTTCCATAATGCTATTATTTAAGTTTGCTTACTATTTCCTCCAGACGGTCATGCGCCATATTAATACCCCATGCAAAGGGCAGCTTCAGGTTAGCATCCCTAAATTCTCCCGATCTGTATACCACATGCGCAACAAGCCTGCTTGTATTATCACTTATCTTTTCAAACTCAAGGAATTCAATCTGTACACCAAAACCTGCGTTTTCCATTTCAAAAGTGCGCACGATCCTTTCATTTGGAACCACATCATGAAAAGTCCCATTAGCACGGAAAACTACATCTCCATTGGGTGCTTTGGTTTCAAACTGATAGCTTCCATGTTTTTGAGCATCATATTTAAGGGCTTTCGTTCCCATCCATTGCTCTACTATTTCGGGCTTCTCATAAGCCATGAAAAGTAGTTCTACGGGGAGGCTGAAATCTCTTGTAATAAAAATATCCCGTTTGCCTTCTTCGGCGCTTACTTTGGTTTTGCTTTCCATAATATTATTTGTTGGTTGGTTTATAATTTTTCATGATTTCCTCAAGCTTACTGAACCTGTCTTCCCACATCATTCGGAACGGCTCGATAAAATCGGCAATCTCTTTCATTTTCTGACCATTTAAGCTGTAATGCACTTCCCTCCCATTCTGCTCCTGCTTCAGCAGTTCGCATTCGGTAAGTATCTGAAGGTGTTTGGAAACCGTAGGCCTTGCAGTATCAAAGTTGGCCGCTATTGCTCCGGCAGTCATAGATTGCGAAGCTAATAACAATAGTATTGCTCTTCGGGTAGGATCGGCTATTGCCTGAAAAGGGTCGCGTCTTAAATTCATTGCGTAGTCATTTGACGACAAATATACACGAAGTCATTTGACTACACAATTATTATGCAGAATTTTTAACAAAAAAATAAGCCCCAGCTTTCGCTGAGGCCTATTTGAGAATACATAATTATCAAAAATAATTCTCTTTCATATCGTTTAACAGATCGATATGTTCAGGCTTCCACCCTAAAATTGTTTTGGTTTTCTCACTTGAGGCAGCACAATTAAATGTTGCAAAATGACTGAACCAGGTAAAATGTTTATCTGCTTCTTCAGCATTAAGGCTAACAGTAGAAAGATTCAGGGCATTACCTATAGTTTCAGCGATAGTTTTAAACGGTATACCTTCTTCGGCAACGGCGTTAAAAACATGCTGTTCCGGTTTTTTCTCAACAATAAGCCTGTACAACTTAGCGGCATCAAACCTGTGCACCGCCGACCAGCGATTTTGACCCTCTCCAATGTATGCCGATTTCTCATTGTCTTTGGCTAAGCCGATGATAATAGGAACAAAGCCATGATCTCCGGCACCATGCACTGTAGGCGGCAGGCGCACAACATAAGCTTTTACACCTTTAGCCCTTGCAACAGCCGCAGCTTCTTCGCTCGCAGCCCTCGGGATAACATCTGAACCAAAAGGCAAAGCATCATCTTCGGTTATAAGATTCTCAGAGCGCAACAAACCTATCCCCGAAGTAATGACCAATGGCTTTTCGGTTCCTGCCAAAGTTTCACCAAAACATTCAATGACGTTTCTGTCGTCTTCACAGTTTTCTTTATATCTGGAAAAATCATGGTTAAAAGCTGTATGGATTACCGCATCACAACTTTGTGCACCTTCCTTTAGCATTTCCGGATCATTTACATCGCCCAAAAGACCCTCTGCACCCGAAGCGACTAAGCTTTGAAGAGCACTTTCAGAACGCACCAATCCTAAAACCTGAATTCCTGATGCAATTAATTCCTTAACTATAGCCGAGCCTACAAAACCAGAGGCTCCCGTAACAAATACACGCATATCTATTAAATTTTAAGTACTACAAAGCAACTTAAAACTTAGGCTAAAAACGTGGTCAAATGACCATAATTCAGTTAGCGGTTCAGTTGGGAATGGCGTATCCTGGTAAGTGTTTTAAGTGAAATCCCCAGATAGGCCGCAATCATATGCAGCGGCAAACGAGAAAGCAGAGAAGGGTGTTTGCTCACAAAATCCTCATACTTTTCTTCAGGAGTAGCACTAAGGGTTGTTGCCACGCGCTGGCGGTTTTGGTAAATGCTTCTTGAAATAAGAATTTCGGAAAATTGTTTCAGCAACGGAAAATCGGTACGCAGCTTTTCAAAATCATTTTTTGTCCAGAGCAACACAACCGAAGGTTCAATCGCTGCAATGTTTGTTGTGGCAGGAATCTGGTTGTCATAGCTTTCCACATCAAGTGTCCAGCTATTCTCGGGGCAAAACTGCAATATATGCTCATTGCCATTACCTCCGGTAACATAACAACGCAGCAAGCCTTTGGCTATAAACACCTTGTACCGGCATACGTCACCAGCCTGAAGTAACGATTCATTACGTTTCAGCGTTTTTACTATAGCTAAATCGTACATCGCTTTTATAACTTCTTCAGGGAAATCAGCATTTGACGTAAGATATGTTTCAAATTCCTGCAGCATAGTTTTATTTAAACCTGTTTTCTCTCCACGCCTTCTGTTCCTCTTTGGAAAGGAAAGACCAGGCGACAATGCGTGTAGATTTATTGCCCGTGCCCATATTGATGGTTTTTACCTGCTCTGCCCCTACCTTTTCAAGTGTCTTGTAAATCCCTTTAAGGTTAGAC
>QFQM01000069.1 GCA_003243255.1 Flavobacterium psychrophilum
GCCATCATTGCATTGTAGTTCATATTTTGGTAAATCCCCATTCCGTCCTGTATATTCCCACTATCCAGATCATTAGAAATATCACTCAGGCTCTGCCATTGCCCCTGGTAAATGGCCCATCCCACCAACGCAGCACCCACGGCAGTGGATATCGCTGACCTGACAGGTATCAGCACGGCCATTATTCCCAGCATCTTTTCCTGTGAAAGACCAAGCACCGTATAAAACCATATTCCGATAAATAGCGTTCCCATTCCAAGGCCTTTGATGATCATGGTATATTCCAGGTAGCGGATGTCCATCTGAGGCTGGATCAGCAGGTACAGGCTTAGTGTGTGTAAGAAAAGACACACAAAACCAAAACTTATATAATATTTGATCGGCCATTGGTATTTAAATCCGAATGATGCCATGATTCCTGCCATGACAATTCCCGGAAGCATCCACAGGTTGATATCGGCATTTATAAGGTTATTATAGCCTAAAATTCCCAAAGTGAATTGTGAAAATGCGGTAGAGCTTCCAAGGTATATCCCCATAAACAATAACAGGACGGTACCGTGAATGACGTTTTTATGGCTAAAACATTCAAAATGGATCATTTTTCTTTTCAGGAACTTCTGCCTGTAGATCAGCAGCAAAAACAGAACCAGGCTTAATACTAATGATCCGGTGATGTATGGTGAACTGAACCAGGCCTGCTGCTTCATAAATACAAAGAAATAGGTGAGCAGCATATATGAAGTAGCCAGCAAGATTAGCGAAAGCCAGTCGATCTGATGAAGCGGCATTTTGAAACTGAACCTCTGATTATGCTGAAAGATCAGTGAGAGAAGCGCTATAAGCAACATTAATCCTGTCATCAGAATGTATGGCCTCTCCCAGCTGCCATTATAAACTAGGCTGGAAAAGCAATACCCCGACAATTGTCCGAAGCCTATGGAAAGCGGGTAGAACACAGAATAGAACTTTCCGCGATCGCCGGTAGGAGTGATCATAAACATGACCGGTAATAATATTTCGATCATGGGAAACATTTTGAGAAAGCCTATCAAAAGGCTGCACACGACAAGCACCCAGGGATCTTCGGTGGTACCACACATATAGGATAGTAATGCCAGCAATATTGAGCACACCATAATAATCTCTTTGCTGCGAAAACGCATCTTTACCCGCATCATGATCATAATCGACAGGCCCATACCTATAGAACCTGCATAATATGCCAATGAGATATATTCAGGATAGACCGACATGACACCATAGAGATCAGAGGCGATAGTAGTGTAGGAGCCCGAAATCGCCATCATGGGAAAAAGAATGATTATCATGAGAAGCAGCATCAGCGGCTTGGGTACCCAATGGGCAAATGGACCTTTGTTGTACATCTTGTTTATTTTATATTGATCTCAACGTTCATTCCTGCACGGAGTTTCTTTAACTCTTGCGGCGGATTGTTCTTGGTGAATTCGATGCGCACCGGGATCCGCTGTTGAACCTTAACAAAATTTCCCGTTGAATTATCGACAGGCACAGCGGCGTACCTGGCCCCTGTTGCGCCGGAAATTGCTGTGATCTTTCCTTCAAATTCTTCACCACCCAAAGCATCGACCTTAATGCTTGCCAAACCGCCTATCTTAATATTGCCCAGCTGTTTTTCGCGGTAGTTGGCGGTTACCCAGATGTTGTTGATATCTACAATGGTTGCAACCTGCTGACTTGCATTCAGCAACTGGCCTACATTCACAGTTCTCCTGCCCATAATTCCGCCATGTGGAGCAGTAATAACAGTATAAGACAGGTTAAGTTTTGCCATCGCCAATGCATTAGCTGATCTCTTGATCTCAGCATCATTCAGCCCTAATTTGGATTGCACTTCCTGGACTGAAAGCTCGCTGGTTGTTCTTGAATTGATAACGGACTGGTACTGCGCAATCTGGGCTTCCAGTTGAGCCTTCTGCGCCTCATAATCCGTTTTTATCTGTTCGAACTGCTGTCTGGTCACAGCCTCATCATTCAACAGATTCTGATATCGTTTAAAATTCTGTTCTGTGTTCCATAAACGGGTTCTTACAGCATCGATATTAGCCTTAGCAGCTTCTACATTTGCACCGACGGTATACACATTATTCGCTGCTGTTTTCACGGAGCTGGATGTTACATTTTTCGACGCTAGTGCTGACATATAGGCAGCTTCTGCCTGTCCGAGCTGGGTACGGATTTCCCTATCATCCAGGATCAGTAAGGTGTCGCCTTTCTTTACATATTGGTGTTCGGTGAAACGTATCTCTTTAATATAGGCGGATACCCGGGTATTAATGGGGTTGATGTAGGATTCGATCTGGGCTGCGTTGGTAAACTTATCGTTACCTACATTAAAATAAGATTGAACAACAAAGTAAAGACCTCCCAGAACCAGTGCGAGTACCAAAAGGTTAATAATCTTCATACTGTTTCCTTTCTTCTTTTTCTTAGGTTCATGTGACTGGTGCGATTTCTGTGTATTATGCTCTTCAGGCTTATGATTCTCTGTATCTTGTGACATTTTATTTCTTTTTTTAATTATTTCAAGCTTCCGCTTTCTCTCAGCAGTTTATAGTAAGCGTAGACGATGTTGATCTCTGAGTTGGCGAACTGAAGTTCAGCATCCAGTTTGGCATTACTCGCATCGATCAGATCAAGTAATATAGCCAGCTGATTGTTGTATTTGCTGTTCATGATCCGGTAATTTTCATTTGCTAATCTCATATTGGTATTGAGTGCAATGTTCTGTGTGACGGACTCATTATACTTAATGTAGGCAGCATTGATCGCAACATCTATAGCCTTCTCGGTTTCATTGACCTGAGCAAGAGCCTTATCTTTTTCAAGCTTTACCTGTTTGATCTTTTTTGGCGTTTTATACAATGCATCAAGATTAAAATTCAACGACAGTCCACTGCTCCAGCCATTGGAATACATATCCAAAGCTGGTATGACGGTAGTGATGGGTCTGGCAAGTTTGTTGCCTGCAAAAGCCGACAGCGTTGGAAGCATTTCTGCCTTAGTTATTTTTTCGGTCAGGTTATAAACATCGACCGCTTTTTTAGTGATCTGTAGGGAAGGATTAAGTTTTCCATACTCTCTATAGTCGCCAATGGACAATACTTTTGGGGTGCTTTCAAGAAGGGTCTCGTCCGGCAAGATCTCTGTTGTCTCGGTCAGTCCCAAAGCTGTTGTCAGTTGTTTGTTCAGGATCTGTCGGTTGTTATCAACTACTTCTAGAGCCATGTTCAGATTGGATAGCTGCAATTCACCTCTGATGACATCATTACGAGTTACCATGCCCTGACTATAGAATTTGTTGATATTTTCCAGCCGTTGTTTAGCAAGCTTGATATTCTCCAGATATACAGACCGTTGGTTGGTCAGTTTATAAAGATCAAGGTAATACCCCAGCGTTAGAAGCTTGATATTTTGTTCACTGGACTGATAATTTAATTCTGCCAATTCTGCACGGAGTGACTGTGCCTTGATATTGTTCCTTACTGCACCGTCTTTCCATATCAATTCGCTGGCGTCCAGGGAAAAAGTATTACCGAAATGAGGCATCTCAACATTGGTGAAGTTTGAGAAATTCTTATCCATTATGAATGCATTGCCTATATAATACCCCTGAAGTCCTGCGCTGACATTTGGGAGCTGGGCATCTTTTGCGATCTCTACACCTTGTTTTGCAATCGCGATGTCTGCCTTTGATATGGCCAGATTAGGATGATTTTGCCTTACAAGTTCAAACAGTTCCGGAACAGATATTTTTTTTGTTGTTATTTGCTGGGCATTGATACCAATATCAGACACAATGCCTACAGTTAAAGTCATTACTAATGTTTTTATGTTCATCTTATTATTAATTCGTATTCATACGGTTTAAATTCAAACTATTTTAATACGTTTATAAATTTTAAATATGCTCTTTATAAAGATTGCTGCTTATTTGTTAAGTGGTTATTCGCTGATGGTATGTAATATCATTTGAAGCTTGATCGTTGTATTTTCGATCTCCTGTATTAAATCAGCAGATAGTAAAGGTGCATAGACCTCTTCCAATAGGGGAATTAACCTTTTCTGATAATGTTCACCTTCCTCAGTCAATGAGATCAACTTATTACGCCTGTCCAGCGGGTCGGGGTTTCGTTGCACAAGTCCACGCGAATTCATATTATCAATCAGAGAAGTGATACTGGCTTTATTCCTGTTGGTTTTATCTACAATTTCTTGTTGATTGACGTTGTCTTTATCCCAAAGAATATATAATACTTCCAGCATCTCGATAGTCAGGTCAAGATCGTGATCTTTCATTTTCTTCATGAACTGAGTGCGTACAGCTTTCCTGATATCCCGCATGGAATCAATTAATTTTGAGATTTTGGCCAGATCTTTCTGTTGACTAATTTTCATTTGGCAAAATTATAAAAATAGTTTGAGTTTAAACTATATTGGTTAGTTAAAATTTAAATCTTTTGACAACAATATATTTCATTGTATCAAAATATTATTTTGTAAACCGAATTTTTAAGATTGATTACGAAATACTTTTATCAAGAACCTTGGTATTACATGTAACCAAGTCTATGTACATTTAAGTATATCGTCACTAATATAAATATTTGTAAGGTGAAAAATTTTTAAATCTCTAATTATCAATAAGTGTACAGAATATAGTTCTATTAAGTTTAAAAAGATAATAGTCCAAATGTGGCGTTTTTATATTATACAATATGGTTCAGATGTGGAGTTGTTATTTTGGTTTATACGGTTTTGCAAAAAAATATCTTCCGTCTCCGGTAATTTTCAAGTTTGTATGTAAAAGCTAAAACAACGGCTATCACTAAAAAATCTTACAATAAATTAAATAAATGTTAACATAACACTTATTGTTTATCTCTATATTTGTTGAGCACTAAAGATGGGGAAATTAATTATTTGTTTCGATTCGTATCATCCAAAATAAATTATTATGAAAAAAGTAAACATTCTTCATCTGAGAGAAAAGGTCTGTCAGGTTGCTCTAAGTTTTTTGATACTTCTAGCATTTTTGTTCGCAAATCCTGTATTTTCGCAAAATACAGTTCCCCTGCGTAGGACGGTGTCCCCGCAGCAGCCTATGTACATGATCCACATTGACACGTGGAACTATGCCAATCCCCAAAAGATCATCGATTTGATCCCTGCCGAGATACGACCTTATGTGGTCATGAACATCTCTCTTTCCATAAGCCATGATGTGCCGACATCAAGATTCAAGGTCGCAGAGTATGGATATGAAGTGGCAAAATCATGGTTGCGTGTCTGTGCTGAGAACAGGATGTGGACCATGATCCAATGCTCCAGTGGTGGCTTCAGTCAATTCTCGGATACCGATCTGTCGGTATATGAGGACTTTTACAAAAATTACCCCAATTTTCTTGGATTTAATTATGCTGAGCAGTTCTGGGGATTTGATGATACCACAGATCCGCTCTCTCCAAGCTGGAGCTCAAGGATAGCGCATTTTACCAATCTTCTACAGTTGTCTAATAAATATGGAGGATACCTTGTGGTAAGCTGGTGCGGAAACCAATGGTCACAGAGTATCAATCCGATCGCCATGTTGAAAAGAAATCCACAGTTTGCAGCAGCATGTGCCCAATACAAGCAAAATTATATCCTGTGCGAGAAGTATACCACCCGAAGCTATAAATTTGATATGGAAAGCCTGGCACTTGGAACTTATCTGTCAGGATATAGTGGTAACTACGGAATCCGTTATGATGATACAGGCTGGTATGATGATGATGGTAACCATACCGGTTTTACGATGGCTACGGCAGGAGCGCCGGTTTTGGAGCACGCCATGCTTACTGGGCAGACGGTAATTGACGGTCCCGAACTGATATGGACACAATGTTTCAGAGAACTTTCGTCAGCGACAACCTCGGACGGTTACCGGGAGAGAAAATGGGGCACTTACGATCAGTTCAACAACGTAAGCATCGACCTGTTTCGAAAAATAATTGACGGGCATGTGAGGATCCCTACACGCCAGGAAGTGATCAACCGTACGAAGGTAGCTATTGTCAACAATGTAAGCTCAGGCAACGGTGATGCGATCTATAGCTCACCGCAAACTCTTTTTGACGGGCTGTACAGAATGGATAACGACGGTACCTATCAGAATAACCTTAACTTTTTCAAGAAATCCGGAAGGTATCCGACCATTCCTACGGTTTTTCAGCTCAACGACAATGTTGCCAACTCATTCCAGATCAAAGTCAACAAATCGGATTATAGCTCTAGATGGCCAACAACCGACAGTAAGATCGCAGAGCTTAATAATCTGTTTCCTCAGGAATATACGGGAAATATCTATGCAGGGCGACATGAAAATGGCTGGGTCGTTTACAACCCGTTCAGGAACGGGCAGCAGGCAACCGGAAATATTCCCTTTAAATACAACACCAGTGAATCTATGGACCTTACCCTGTCCCAGTATACCTCTGGTGTGATAAAAGAGACGTCCAACCAGCTAAAGATATATCTGAACAATTTCGACAATGTCCTTAATACAGGATTGAAAACTGATGTCATCAAGATACATGGCAGCAGTTCAAAGCCGACGTGGTCGTTTACAGACCGTGCTGCACATCAGCCTAGCAATGTGACAGAAGACTGGTCCGGAGGGATTCTGACCTTGACGATCGCCCACAATGGTCCGCTGGATATTACCGTAAACTGTTCCGGAAATTTCCCGGGAAGGCTGACACAGTATACGGCATCCAACATTGTAACACCCGCGTTGCCACCGGTTTATCTGGGTACAAGACAGTACGAAATGGAATGCCTCGAATATAAAAATATAGGACCGATCACCACGAGTGGTTATAGCGGCAATATCAGAAATTATCATGGTCAGGGATATATCCAGTTTGGAACGAATGCGGCGGCGGCTGTCCGAAAAAGTTTGACCAACATCAATGGTGGAAACTATACTGTACAGATAAGATATTCTCTAGAAAGCGGCAGTGTGAACAATGTTGGACTATTCGTCAACAATTCCCAGGTGGGCACAATGAGTTTTGTCTCTACAGGATCATCAAGTACCTGGAATACAGTAGCTCAAAATATTACATTGAATTCCGTAACCAATTCCATCGAACTGAGAGCACTTTCTTCCAATACCAATCTTCTATATCTGGATGAGATGACAATTGCTCCTGCCAATGCGGGACAGGATATCTGGCTTGAGGCAGAGTGCGGTAATGTCGGATCATTATGGCAGATTCCTCAAAGCAATACAGCTTCCGGAGGTAGATATATCACGATCACTGCAGGAAATAATAGTCTCAACAATGCTCCGTCGAATACGGAAGGTATTGCAACATACAATTTCAATGTCGCAGTGTCCGGAACCTACAGTGTTTGGGGAAGATTTCGCGCACCTAGTGCAGATGATGATTCTTTTTGGGTGAAGGTTGATAACGGGAACTGGCAAAATATGAACGGTCTGAAGTCGTCAAACGTGTGGACCTGGGATGTGCTGGCCACAGCAAATCTTAGCGCAGGAAGCCACATCCTGCAGATCGGTTACCGTGAAGACGGAACGGATCTGGACAAATTGTACATCGGTACAAATTATCCAACAGAGTATGGAGGGAATTCAACAAACTGTCAATCGTTTTTAGCTGTACAAACTCCGGCATCATCTAGGGCAGAAACTGTCATATATCCGAATCCGGTAAAAAATGAGCTTAATATCAGATATGGAGATGGCGTTGCAAAAGGTGATGATATCAATATTTATAGCAGTGGAGGACAGTTGGTGCTACGCTCAAAAGTAAGTTCAGAAACTGAAAGATTGGACATCGCACAGCTACCGGCAGGAGTCTATCTTATCAAGGTTGGTACAACTAATAAACCTTTAAAATTTATAAAGGAATAATCTATATTCCAGTAATAAAAATAAAACACAGAGGCTGTCCAATTTTTTGGGCGGTCTCTTTGTTTTTTTTAATAGATATTATAATGGAACAGTAATAAGTTCACAAGAGTTTGTAAAAGGGCGGTAATGATTCATAGCCGCCCTTATATTGTAGCTCAGTAAATTGTACTATTTTAGAAAATCTGGTTCTAGATATTCAGGATTGGGATATTTATAAAAACCCTCACCTGTGGCGGCTCCCAATTTTCCTTTGTTGATGAAATCGTCCTCAAACATTTTTGCAACTTTGTACAAAACCGGATTCTGTTCTCTTTCGGCAGTCATTTTAGTGACATTATAGGCCGTATTAATGCCTACCATGTCAATAAATCCGAATGGTCCTTTAGGCGCACCTGTGCCTATCATCCAGGTCTTGTCTATTGTTTTATAGTCCGAAACTTCGTTAGCCCAAAGTTGGGTCGCCTCATTTATAAACGGAACCAACAACGAGTTGATAATGTAGCCCGGCTGTTCTTTGTAAACTGGCAAAGCAACCATTCCAATTGATTTTGCAAAAGCAACCAATGTATCGAATACTTCGGACGAAGTTCCGGAATGCCCCATTATTTCAGCGGTGTTATATTTCCAAATTTCGTTAGCGAAATGCAGGGCAATGAATTTTGCAGGTCTACCCGTAAATTCTGAAAACTGACTTGGTAACAGAGTTGAGGAATTGGTGGCAAAAATTGTTTTTTCCGGTGCAACTTTAGCCAATTTCTTATAGAACTCAATTTTGATTTCCGGGAGCTCGGGAACGGCTTCTATCAGGAGATCAGCATCTTTTACACTTTTTGCCAGATCTGATGTGTAACTTAAATTGGCAAATGTGGCATCTATCTGTTGCTGTGTAGCGTTAATATCTGATTTGTAGCGTTCTTCCAAATTTTGAAATTTTGCTTTTGCTTTTTCCAAAACTTCATCGCTAATGTCGTAAACAGACACTTTAAATCCGTGAAAAGCGGTGTGAAAGGCAATTTGAAAACCTAAAACGCCACTTCCTGCAACGGTTACATTTTTAATACTCATAATTGAAAAATTTTTATTGTTAATACTATTTTCTTCTATGTAAAAGGATATTTCGCTTGTGGGCCGACTTACTTTACTTATATAATTTTCATTTATTTCTTACCCTGAACATTTTAGGAGACATTTTCATTTTCTTTTTAAAGAATTTCCCGAAGAAGGATTGGTCACTGAAATTAAGTTCTTCTGCGATTTGTGTAATCGAAAGGTTTGAATACAGAAGCAGGTCACGAGCTTCCTTAATTACCGAATTGGTAATAATTGTCCGTGTAGATTCACCCGAGGCCTCTTTTATAATGCGTGTCAGATAACTTGGTGACACAGAAAGTTTTTCGGCATAAAACTCAACGGCTCTCTCTTTTTTTGAATGCTCGGAAAGAAGGACCAAAAATTGATTGATCAGATCTTTTTTTCTCCATGTTTTCGTATCGATCATTCTTTTATCATTGAAACGGTACATAACCATCAGCTCCAGAAGCAAAGCATTGAAATAATGATTGATAATATCTTTCGAATAGTAATTTTCCTGTTCATCCGCAATACGGATCTTATCAATTAAAAATTTGAATGCAGCCCTTTCATCCGTACCGCTTCGTAAAACCGGAGTATTTCGTTCAGAGAAGAAGATGATCTCATTGATATAATGCATGTGAAGTTGGACATTCTGTTGTACGAATGAATCATTGAAGACAATACCGATTGCTTTCAGGGAAGAATTTGTTTTAACGGGATAGAATATCGAATTTGGCGTAACGATCAGGATATCATCTTTTTTAAGTTTTATCAGTTCAAAATTGATCTGGATATCCGCTTCGCCATCTATGATCAGCATTATAGCAGTATTATCCGTTCTGAAGGGATACTGGTAATCATTTTCATCAAGATAATAAGTTTCCCTTATGATAAAGAAGTCATTGTTGATCCTTGGATGACCATTCTTATCAAACATTTTGAAAAGGTCATGCAGATTATGGAAAAGAATATCTTTATGGATCATATGATATTAGTAGAAGTATTAGTAAAGTTAATGAATAAAAGAGGGTTCCATTTAATATTTTCTGAAAATCCCTGATTATGATTATACATCAATCAAAATGAGTATGGATTCAAATCTCTTGTAAAAAGAAATTTATGATTCTCTCTGTATGGCGATCATGGAGTGTCGACGACAGTACAACATCTGACCTTTTCCGAAGATAATCAGCAGAGATATGATATCCCGAAACGATGGCGATCAAATCTGCCAAAAAATCAATAGGGTTGTTATAGCGAATCCTTCCATCACGAATACATACCAGGATCTCGGGAATCATTTCCATCAATGGGAAAAACAATTTCTCTGTGTATTCTGCAAATTCTTTCTGAGTAAAAATATAAATATCTAAATAGGGATATTTTTTACTTTTTTCAGTATTGTAATTAACATATCTTATAAGCTTCTCCTTCAGAGAAAAATTCTTGATGTCTTCCCAGGAAGGAGCCGGAAACTCTTTGATGATCTCCTTAATGATGGTACGGACAAGATTTGTTCTGGTACGGAAATAATAATGTATTGCCGTTCTGTCCGTATGAGCAATTTGTGCTATCTGCTGTGTCGTGGCACTGAATCTACCTTCTGTAAACAGAAGATATTTTGCGGTATCTTTTATTTTTTCTTCCGCACTTAAAATAGCTAGTGACCGATTATCTGGATGTAACATGACTGATCCTAAGTTTTGAGATATTTCGTTCTACAATAGAAAACTCCATTTTATACAATTCAAATACCGGTTTAAGCTCATTTTCAGAAAATAATGTTTCAGAGCATACACACAAAAGCCTGAAGCTGTTGTCGAGATATTCGCACCGGCAGTTGGGAATTATTTCCAGAATATCTTCTCTAAGCCAGAAAGCATCTGTTATTTTTTTAAACCTGGTTTTAAAAAACACACTGTTTATCATATCTTTTTTATCTGATCAACGATTATAGTGATCTTCCGCAGTATCTCTCATCCTTCTTTTTATAATCAGAAAATTGATATAGTTTGACGCTTCATTTATTCCTGTCATATTGGTTGATAATGCAAATTTCTTTATTAAAAAATTATAATAAAAGGTCAGAATTAGGTTAAAAATGGTCAAAATCTGAACAAAAATGGTATTGTGGGATTGTTAAGAGAAGTATTTCCAGAATCAGAATTGCAACATTTTATTTTTCTTCAGTTTTTGATATAATCTGAAATTGCATTGGTGAGCATCTGGTACAAATGGTTCGGTTTAGACCAATATCGGGCATAAACAGACCTTTTATCTTGTATTTCCTTACTTCAAATTTGCAGGGTGAACTAATTCTAGATTTAAATCCACTCAACAGTAAAATTTATTTATGATAGTCAAGAAAAATAAAGGCCTTTTTTTAGGTAGTTTATTGTTGCTTTCTGCATGTGGCGGAAAAGAGCAACCTACAATCAAAACAGAATCCATAAAGGTAGGTATACAAAAAATAGAGATAGTTTCCCAACCCGAAACATTCTCTTACAGCGGAAATATTCTGGCAGACAATAGTGTAAGCATTGGTTTTGGAGTTTCCGGACGTGTGACCGCTGTATACGTTCAAGAGGGTCAGCGTGTCTACAAAGGTCAGCTTTTGGCAGCTATTGAAACCAATACTTATCAAAATTCCCTGGCCGTTGCGGAGGCAGGAATGGATCAGGCCCAGGATAATTTCAACCGCCTCAACCAGCTTTATCTTAAAAAAAGTTTACCGGAAAGGGATTATATCGCCGCAAAAGTGGCTCTTGCACAATCTAAGGCCAACAGGGATATTGCCATGAAAAATTTGAGAGATACCAAGCTTTATGCTTCTTTTTCAGGGATCATTTCTCAGAAGCTTACCGAAGCCGGTGCTACGGCAGCACCGGGAGTTCCGGCATTTACCATTGTGAAAACCGATAAGGTATATGCGGTTGCGTCCATCACAGAGAATGAGATCAGTTCCCTTAAGATCGGAGATCCTGTAGAGGTTTCCATTCCAAGTCTCAACCGTACAATTCACGGAAATATTACGATTATCAATCCTCAGGCAGATGACAACTCCAAAACGTATACCGTAAAGATACGTCTCGACAATCCCGGAGGCCAAATCCTTCCCGGGATGATTACGGATATCAACATCAATACCGGTAAAAATAAAGATGCCATAATCCTCCCAGCTCAGGCCGTACTCAAAGATTCTGATGGTTCAAGCTATGTGTATACCGTAAAATCTACTAAAAATAAGCCCATAGCATTTAAAAAGAGAGTAGAAATGCAAAATATGGCAGGCGCCAGTAATGTAGTTATCAAAAGCGGGCTGAATCTGGATGACCAGGTCGTTATTTCCGGGCAGACACGTCTGGAAGATGGCAAACCTGTTAAGTTTTAATTCAAAAGAAATAAAAAATGACGAATAAAAAAGTGCATTTTCTGGAGGCAGCTATGAAATACAAGCAGGTGGTGATTGTGATGGTGGTCCTGCTGATGGTGATGGGGATCAATTCTCTGATCAATATGCCCCGAAGCGAAAATCCACGGATCGAGATTCCGACCGCTGCTGTGTATGCTCTCTATCCCGGAGCCGATGAACATCAGGTTGAGGAAGAAGTGGCAAAAAAGATAGAACAGTACCTCTTCTCCTTTGAAGAAATCAAAAAGAAAAAGGTCAAAGCTGAAATTAAAGAAGGACAGGTGTTCTTCACCGTGGAAATGAATACTGATGTCAAAGACCGAAAGAAATTCTGGCATACGCTTCAGCTCGATATGGATGCAAACCTCCGTCCAAAACTTCCTGCCGGAGTTGTCGGGCCGTTTATCAACAGTAATTTTGCCGATGTAACGGCAATGATCATCTCCGTATCTTCCAAAGAAAGATCTTACGCTGAGATCGAAAAATATCTTGATAAGCTGGAAGATGGTCTGAAGGTAATCCCTATGGTTTCAAAGATCAACCGTTCCGGTGGCCAGAAACAGCAGATCTATATTAAGATCAATGACCAGAAATTACAGCAGTACGGATTTGGAATCAACACATTGGTCAATGCCATACAACAGCAGAATGTGACCGGGTACAATGGAGAGATATCCTCCGGTTCCAATGCGATCATCCCGGTCTTTACCAACAGCCGGTACAAGAATATATCCGATATTGCCGAGCAGATCGTCTATACCACACCGGCCGGTAACATAGTGCGTCTCAAAGATGTTGCTGACCTAGAAAGGCGTTTTGAAGAGCCATCTTCATTGGTACGTGTAGGTGATGAGAAGGCAATGGTACTGACCGTAGATATGCAACCCGGAAACAATATTGTGGCTTTTGGGAAGGAAGTGGAGAAAAAGATCGAGGATATCCAGAAAAACTTTCCGCCGGATATTCATATGAAAACGATCGTGAATCAACCGGAAGCGGTAGGAGAAAGTATCAGTCATTTCATGGTAGAGTTTGCTATGGCCATAGGTTCCGTGGTATTAGTTGTTATGCTATTGCTTCCTATCCGTGTGGCAGGTGTGGCTTCTGCAGCAGCGCCCATATCTATCATTATTACATTTGGTCTTATGCAGATTGTAGGACTGGAACTTCACCAGGTGACACTTGCGGCTTTGATCATCGTCCTTGGAATGGTGGTGGACAATGCCATTGTGGTGGTAGATAACTATATTGAGAAGCTTGATGAAGGAACAACACCATGGACAGCAGCATGGCAGGCTGCCCAACAACTGTCATTACCGATTTTTACGGCAACGATGGCTATTATATTTGCATTTGCTCCATTAGCTTTATTTATGGATGGCATTGCAAAAGATTTTATGTTTTCTCTCCCGATAACAGTGGCTATTGCATTGATCACTTCAATGCTGGTCGCTCTGTTCCTTACACCATACACCTGTTATGTATTCATTAAAAAAGGATTAAAGCATAAAGTAAGTGACAGGCCTCTGAAGAAAAACATGCTGGATCACCTGCAGTCGGCTTTTGATAAGGGTGTAGGACTGGCTTTCAAATGGCCGAAAACAACAATACTCATTGGTGTGCTGTCGGTTATCAGTGCTATATTTATTGCTACCAAAGTAGATCCGGAATTTTTTCCGCTAAGCGAAAGAAACCAGTTCAATATGGAAGTCTGGATGCCTAATGGAACATCGTTGGAGAAAACAGAAGTAAAAGTACAAGAACTTGAAAAAATACTTAAAAAAGATAGTCGGGTAGTTGATGTTACCAGTTTTGTGGGAATGAGCTCACCACGATTCCATACTTCCTATGCGCCGGAATCTCCTAAAAAATATTTTGCACAGGTTTTCATTACGACGGTCAGTAACGATGCATCTAATGAAATGGTCAAAGAATACCTGGATAAACTGAAAAACTTTATACCTGATGGTTATATTAAGTTAAAGCAGCTCAGTTTTCAGGAAGGTTCACCCATTGATATCCGTGTGGTAAGTGATAATGAATCCGATCAGAGGAAAGTCGCATTGGAGATTAAAAAGATCCTTGAAAATACACCGGGAACCAATAATGTACGTCTGAGCAGCGAATACGATTATATGGGCGTAAAGCTGAATGTAGATGATGTGAAGGCTAATCGCCTTGGTGTTACGAATCAGGCTATTACACAAACACTCGGAGCAGGGCTTAAAGGATATTCTGTTTCTACATTATGGGAAGGGGACAAACCTGTTGATATTTTCCTGAGATATGATTCCATAAGCAGAAAGGATATGAATGCCCTGGAAAATCTGCATATACAATCATATTTCGGTGGAAAGATTCCGTTGAAGGAAGTGGCGACTTTACAGCCGGAGTGGCATACAGGAGTAATTTCGAGGAGAAACGGCATTAAATATGTCAGTGTATTGGCAGAAGCGCAGCTTGGCCCTAAGCCATCAAGAATACTGAAAGAAGCGCAACCGAAAATTGAGACACTTACGCTCCCGGCAGGTACGACAATCCAATATGGAGGAGATGCAGAATCAACGGCTGAAAACGGCCCGGGAATGATGCTCTCACTCTCTGTGAGCCTTATTTTGATTTTCCTTACGTTGCTGTTCCAGTTCAAGAGTCTGGGGAAAGCGCTCATTATCCTGTGTACATTCCTTCTAAGCCTTTTCGGAGCCTTCTTCGGACTTTTTATTACCGGAAATCCTTTAGGGATGACAGGCTTTATGGGAATTATCAGCTTGATAGGTATCGTTGTAAGAAACGGGATCATCCTGGTAGATTACGCCGATGAGCTGATCTGCGAACAAGGGTACACACACAAGGCGGCGGCTATGGCAGCTGCCAAACGAAGAATGCGTCCGATATTCCTTACTTCAGCCGCTGCGGCTGTAGGAGTAGTTCCTATGATTCTGGGTAAATCTCCGATGTGGGCACCTTTGGGAAGTGTACTTGCCTTTGGGCTTATCTTCTCAATGATCTTTACGCTTTTCATTGTTCCGGTAATGTATTATAAGCTTCTGAAAGATCCCATACCTAAAGATGAAATCCCTGAAGATCAATTGGACGATGAGGTTATTTTATATAAGCCAAAGCCTCATCATTAAATCATTACAATATCAATTTTTTAACCGGTTGTCCTGCGTTGATTCCTTGTTCATAAACTCATTTGTTTACTATGCGGGGCAACCTTTATATAAAAAAAATGAAAATCATGTACGATACGATATCAAAAATAGTTCTGGTGCTGATGTTTGCGGTGGCAATAGTTTCTCAGGCGCAGGAACGTGTGGTCTTTGTGGATGAAGTCAAAAATCTGGCATTACAGAACAATAAAAAGATCAAAAAAGCACAACAGAATATAGAAGCTGCCAAAGCTGCCAGAACGGCTGCGGAAGCAGGAGGAAAACCCACTTTGGACGGAAGTGCTGGAGGGTATTATATTTCCAAACCGCTCTCAAACCTTGTGCCGGAATTAATTGGAAGCGCCGATTTGAATGTTACCCAGGTTCTGTATGCCGGAAGGAAAGTAGAAACCGGGAAAAAGATCTCTTCAGCGGCAGTCGATCTACAGATGGCGCAGAAAGACCTTACAAAAGAGGAAGTAAAATTGTCTGCGGAAAGCATGTATTGGCAAATTGTAAATGCCAAGGAAAAGATAGCACTGGCAAAAGAATACATCAAGCTCTTGGATCAGCTGCATACCAATGTGAAGAATTCCTTTGATGCAGGATTGACATATAAAAATGATCTGTTGAAAATTGAAGTCCAGCAGAACGAGGCACAGCTCAATCTCAAACGTGCAGAAGATGGCCTTAGCATCGCCAAATTAAATCTTGCCCAAATTACAGGACTTCCCAATTCCGATTTTGATGTGGAAGATTCTGTAAGCGGCAGCTTCAACGGTATTTTAGCAGATAATCGGGTACAGCTAACAAACCGTCCTGAGTTATCCATTCTTGCTAAAGCAGTAGAAATGAATGAGCTTCAGGAAAAATTACTGGATGGAGACCGAAAGCCGACGGTAGCTCTTTCGGGAATTAGTTTCACGAGCTTTGGTAAAAATATTAACCCTGTAAACCTAAAAAATAATATGCAGGGATTCATAGGAATGTTGTCTGTGAGCATTCCGATCTATGACTGGGGGGCAAGAAAGGAGAAAGTGAAAGAACAACAGTATAAAACCAATGCTCAGAAGCTTGAAATGGAAGAAACAAGTGAGCTTCTTGTTCTGGAGGTACAAAATGCAGTGATGCAGCTCAATCAATCTGTTAAACGTATTGAGCTTGCTGAAAAATCTCTTGTCCAGGCGACGGAAAATCTACGTTTGAATCAGGATAGATATGATGCAGGAACCGTTTTAGCAGAGGAAGTATTGAAAGCCCAGGTTCTTTGGCAGGAAGCTAAATCTGAAATTTTAGATGCCAAGGCAGAATACAAAATCAATGAGGCCAAATACAAAAAAGCTTCGGGGACAAATGGTGAGTATTAAGTGATTTTAGAAGGAAAGATCTCTTTTCCTTTGAACCGCTTGCTTATTGCAGCCGGTTCTTTATGCTAAAAAAAATGAGAAATTCAGATAGGTTTACTATTGTTATGACTTGTAAATCTGAGTATATTGCTGGCTTTATTTTTAACACAAATAATTATATTTAAATCTTCTATAAAAGTGTTTGGAAAATGTACCTCTAATGTCATCCAGAGGGAAAGCCTTTTTTTAGAAGTATTTTCTCCTTTTTTTACTTCGTAATTGGTTGTTAATCGCAAATTTCTCTATTTTAGATTGTACTATTGTCAAACAATCAATTTTGAAAAACAAAAACCAGACAATTGATTGATGTCTGGTTTTTATATAAGTCTATGCACGTCAATTAATGACTGACTAAAACTTTCTTTGTAATTATTCCGGAAGAGGTTTTGATCTGGGCAATGTAATACCCTGCAGGTAGGCCTTTGACATTCAATTCAGCATTGGTATTGTCCAGTTTATGATCCAATACGATTTGTCCTGTAGCATTGATCAGAGTAATATTAAGCAATTGACTGTTTGCCACCGTTTTGATCTTCAGAATATCTGATACTGGATTTGGATAAACCTGTACCATTGCTGATTTTGACGTATCATCGATAACAGACATGGTTCCGTCTTCGTAGAAAAGGGTTACATTCGGTACGTAAAGTACTGGAAAGCCTTCCGGTGGATTCAAAGCATCAAATGGCTGGTCATCACCATCTCTGTTGCGAGAATAGATTGGCTCTTCGGAAAATGTGCTGATGAAAGTTGACCAAAGTACCATTTGAGGATGACTTTTATTGGTATAGATCACAAGATTTTTACCAGAATAATTAAAAGAATTCTGAAGCGGAATGTAAAGCTGGTTGAATCCTTTTTTGAAATTCATCTTGCCGTCATACACTTTTGTAAATGACGAAGGCGTCAGCCAGTCAGAAGAAAGATCCTCTTGGTCGGTTTCTGCTAAGAAAATCTGGATGGGGATATCGTTATTATCTTCATCAAATTGGCAAGTATACTGCAGACCTGTTATTTTGGCGTTACTTTTACCGATTTGCTGAGATGTGTAAAGACTTTGTCCTAAGCTATATAAGTTAAAGAAATTGAACGGAATAGAATGCTGAAGTGTAAATGAGCCTGAACCAATCTGAACATTTTTGGTGTCATTTTTCAGGATGTTCAAGGCAATTTCTTTAGACTTATCATTGCTTGGATTTTCATCTCCTGCCAGTTCAACCACAGCATATATGGATTGTAAAGGCATATTGTTTTCCTGAGGTGTCCACATTAATATTTTCTGCGACTTTTCTCCAAAGCTGATCGGATCTCCCGAAATAGACGCCAATTCAGTACCATTAGTGGATTTTACTTTAATAGTATAATTGCTCTGTACCGATTTTCCGCCATTGGTTACTTCCACCATTACCATAGCTTGCTGTCCCGCATTGACTGTTGTGTTTCCGCTGATATAGCTAACGAGAAGGTCCTTATCAGCTACATCGTCGATTCTCACATCATCAATTGCCCATCCGTTAATAAAGAAATTACTGCCATCGTAGCGAAATGCGTATTGCATCTGTGTCGCATTCTCTGGAGCCGTTATAAAATATGTAAACCTTTCCTGTGGGATATTGAGTGTTCCTAAAGGTTTTTCCCACAATGACTGCCAGGTCTGCCCACCGTCAAATGAAACATCTGCACCGATTGTTTCTCCGGCATCTCCCATAAAATTAATGAGATACTGATCATACGACAATGCCAGCTGCTTGTGACCTGTAATATCTATCACAGGTGAGATCATGCGGCTGAGACCCACCTGCATGCCATAGGTCATATATAGTTCGGGGGCTGTTCCGCCAGATATCTGTGAGTTATTGACAGACCAGCCCGGGGGTTGCTCTGCATCGATGTGCCAACCTGGAGGAACCGTGCCCGTGGGATAAGAAAAAGTTTCTGAATAGATCGTCTGTTGTGCGTACAGATGCCCTCCAAATATCAGATAGGCAGGAAGCACTGAAAGTAAGGTAAAAATTTTCTTCATAACAATATTGATATGTGGTTAATGATTACAAATTAACTTCATTATGGGTATTAAAACAATTCGTGATAGTTGCTAAATTTCAGATTATCAGCTACGTGCTGGCACTTATTTTTGGCGTTTATAGTTGAAAAAAGAATGAATGTTCAGGATTTAACCCCATATTTGCACAATGCTTTTGAAATGTTCCCGATAATGAATCTTTACCAAAGTTGCATATCTTTAAAATCGGCCAGTGACCTTATATCGTATGTTACCTTACTGGTTATATTTTCTTTCTGTTTGTCGTGTAAAGATACGGCAGGTAATGATTTACAGAAGTCATTAGATCCTTATAGCGGGCAGTTTGATGAGATACATCGTTTGGTGTATGAAAATCCTTCTCTTGCGCGGCAGAAATCTATAGGGATTCTTAAGGTTCTTCCACAAAACGAAATGGAATCCAAAGTTTTATGCCTGAAATATATCGGATCATCCTATGCATTTGAAACCAAATATGCTGAGGCGATAAAATATTATAAAAAGTCGCTCGCATTGGCAGAACAATTAAAATATTATTACGAAATAGCCAATCTCAATAATAATCTCGGAACCATATACAATGAATTTGGAAATTATAATTCCGCTTATGTATATTTTGTTAAAGCTCTTCAAAATTATGATTTTTCAGGAAACAAGGAAAAGAAAACAGGTACCCTTAATAACATAGGCCTGACCTATCTTAATCTAAATCATCAGGATAAAGCTTTGGGATACTTTCAGAGGGCTCTGACTTCAAGTACCATTAATAAAGATAGTATTTTAGCAGCAACCATACTTAATAATATTGCGATTTGTAATTTTTCCAAAAAACATATAGATAGTGGACTGGCCAACCTCAAAAGGTCAATCATTATTTCGGAAAAGACCCACAATTTATACGGAACATGTGTATCCTATCAGATTATGGGCAACGCCTATCTTTCATTGAATGACAAGGACAAAGCTTTCAATGCCTATTCAAAAAGCGTTGCAATAGCAGAAAATGCTGGTCTGGTAAATCTCTTAGCTGTATCCAAAATAGGATTGGCAAGATTAGCGCTCTCCCAAGATCAAACTGACAAGGCACTTTCCTATGCGAAAGAAGTGATGGCTGTGGCCACAGAAAAAAATAGCCAGTCATTGAAAGCAGATGCATTCCAGTTGCTTGCCAGTGTTTATGAAAGTAAAAAAGACTATCAAAAAAGTCTTAATAATTTTCAGGCACATGTCAGGCTTAAAGAAGAGATGTCCAATAGTTCCATTGTAAACCAGATCTATGATGTTGAGGTCGATTACTTGAATCAACTCAACCAGTTACAAAACCTTGAGTTGGAAAAGAAAGAGCTTGCAATCAGTAATAAAAATATAATCCTGCTTTTAATGTCACTGGTATTTCTGATTATTTTCGGAGGTCTTTATTTCCTTTACAGAAACCATCGCAATAAACAGAAAGTCAAATTGCAGGAAACTATCATTGAGCTAACCAAACGTAAATCAAAGGCGGCCCTTGAAGCCGAAATCAAAGAAAGAAAAAGAATAGGAAGGGAGCTGCATGATAGTCTGGGATACCTTCTTTCTCTAGCAGGACTTAATGCCAGCGTATTACAGAAACGAAGTGATATTTCCGATACGAAAAAGAATGAACTGCTCAGTGCGTTAATGGAAAGCATCAATGAGGCATTTGAGGAGGTCCGAAATATTTCCCATAACCTTGCTCCATCATTGCTTTCAGAACAGGGACTCAAAGGGGCTTTGAAAAATATTACGGACAAAGTCAATCAAAGCGGAAAAATCAAAATGAGTTTCGATATCTTTGGTCTTCAGCAGCAGTTGGACGACTTGATAGAAAATATTTTGTACCGAACCATACAGGAAATTGTCAACAACACCATTAAACATGCCGATGCCTCTGAATTGTTTGTCCAGATAACGAAAGACAACCAGCAGATTACATTTATATCAGAAGATAACGGTAAAGGTTTTGATTCCGAGAACTTGCAGGACAAATCAAGTTTTGGATTAACCCATATCAGGTCATGGATTGAAAATTTAAACGGTAGTATGCACATTGATTCAAAAATAGACCGTGGAACTATTGTCAGTATTTTTATACCGATTAATAAAGTATAGAACTATGATAAAAGATACAATAAAAGTTTTGATTGTGGATGACCATCAACTGATGATTGAAGGACTGAAGGTACTACTTGAAGATGAAGAATATATTAGCGTGGTATCAGGTGCAACATCTATGACCGAGGCGCTTGACTTTTTAAAAGATAATTCTGTTGATATTATCATGATGGATATCAATATGCCTGAAGCGTCCGGGATGGAAATCACCAAGAAAGTAAAGGAATTGTATCCTGCTATTAAGATAATAGCTTTAACAATGCATGAAGATATTTCTGTTATCTCAAAAATGATCAAAGCAGGAGCTTCCGGATATATTTTGAAGAGAACCAATATGCAGGAAGTCATTGATGCGATCAAGATAGTCCATCAGAACGGCAGATATCTCAGTGCCAACGTTCAGAATGTGATTATGGATAATCTGATGAGTCCAGCTGAGCTGCTCGATGCAGCCGAAGAAACCAAACCCGTTCTATCAGCAAGGGAATTGGAAGTACTTCAACTAATAGCTAAAGAGTATAATAATGAACAAATCGGAGAGGCACTTTATATAAGTGAAAGAACTGTGGAGGCGCACCGCAGGAATATTTTTATCAAGACTAAAACCAAATCTATTGTTGGTCTTATCAAATATGCATTCAACGAAGGGCTCGTCAATTTCGAGTAATTATGATATAAGTAATGTTCTAAAATAAAAAAGTCAACTTATTTATTGAGATAGTTAATGCTTTTTTTCAATATAAACAAATATCAAAATATCTGATTCAGCCAATGTAAGGGCTTTCTGAGAAGAAATAATTGTTAAAAAGTCATATTTTTCTTAAAGCTCCAAAAATCAGTTTATTAAGGAGTTAAATATATTTATTGTTGATAATCAGTAGGTTATTGTTTTTATTTTAATTCTGAAATATTCTATTCGCCAGTAAGCTTTTTTATATAAATT
This sequence comes from Flavobacterium psychrophilum, assembly GCA_003243255.1. Next base: position 22,122 of record QFQM01000069.1, read on the forward strand.
TTTATTATAAAATTCCATTTTAACCAATTTTATGGTTGCTTGCGTAAAAAAATGCAAAAAAAAATATCAAATTCTAATGTTTTTTTTATTTAAAAGTGTGTTTTTTACACTTTTTATTTATTTTTTTTTACTACAAATTGTTATGATTCTTATCATAAAATTTTCTTAAAAAATATCTGTTTAATTTTGATGATATATTTTACTAATTATTTGTTATCCCATGCATTACAATTTAATTAAGTGTATTTTTTATGATAAGCTTATCATA
>QFQM01000420.1 GCA_003243255.1 Flavobacterium psychrophilum
CTGCAGCAGGTTCAGGTCCTGGTGCAGCAGCGACATGGGCGGCAGGCGCACCGAGGCGTCCTTGATGCGGCTCCAGGTCTTGCGCAGGTAGCGGATGTCGTCGGCCAGCTCGGCGTCGCTGGAGTCCTCGCCATTGGTGCGCAGGATGAAGCCGCCGCCCCCGCCGGTTTCCTTGGTGCCCACCAGGCCCTGCAGGCGGGCGCGCAGCGCGTCGCGCTCGCCCTGAGGGATTTTCTGCGAGATGCCGATATGGTCATCCTGGGGCAGCAGCACCAGCAATCGCCCCGCAATGCTGATCTGCGTGGACAGGCGCGCACCCTTGGTGCCGATCGGGTCCTTGATGACCTGCACCATGATGGTCTGGCCTTCGAAAACCTGCTTCTCGATGGGCACGACAGGCATGTCCTTGCGCGCGAACATGGGAGCCTCGCCCCCTTCCTGCCGCTGCCAGACATCGGCCACGTGCAGGAAGGCTGCCCGCTCCAGGCCGATGTCGATGAAGGCCGACTGCATGCCCGGCAGCACGCGCGAGACCTTGCCCAGATAGACGTTGCCAACCAGGCCGCGCTCCAGCGGGCGCTCCATGTGCAGTTCCTGGACGGCGCCGTTCTCGATGATGGCCACGCGCGTTTCCTGTGGCGACCAATTGATCAGAATGTCTTGCTGCATGCTGTGCCTGTGGTGTGCTTTGTCGTTTGTATTTCTCGGCCATGGCGGCCCGGCAATCATTGCGCCGGTGGCCGCTTGCCACTATCTTGCCGCGCCATCCGCTGCCATCGGCGGTCTGCGCATGCCTGCACGCCCCTGCGGGCCCAGGTCGGGGAGCCGGCCTACAGTGCCCAGCCCAGCTCGCGCAGCAGCGCCGCCGTCTCGAACAGCGGCAAGCCCATGATGCCCGAGTAGCTGCCATGCAGCCACTGCACATGGGCCGCCGCGCGGCCCTGTATGCCATAGGCGCCGGCCTTGCCCATGGGCTCGCCCGAGGCCACATACGCGTCGATCTGCTGCGCGCTCATGGCCGAGAAGCAGACCTGGGACACCGACAGCGCAGCCAGGCGCCGCGTGCCGTGCTGTATGGCGACGGCGGTCAGCACCTCGTGCTCGCGGCCCGCAAGCGCGGTCAGCATGCGGCGGGCATCGTCGGCATCGGCAGGCTTGCCAAGAATGCGGCCATCCAGCGCCACCGTGGTGTCCGAGCACAGCACGGGCGCCACAGCCAGGGCGCGGCGCGCATGGCGGGCCATGGCGGCATCGAGCTTGAGCGCGGTGACGCGCTGCACATAGTCGCGCGCTGCCTCATCGGCCAGTTCAGCCTCTATGGCCTCGGCATCTTCGGCAATGTCGCCCTCGGCGTTGGGCAGCAAAAGCTCATGGGCCACACCCAACTGCTCCAGCAGCTGGCGGCGGCGGGGGCTCTGGGAGGCAAGGTAGATGAATGGCGGCATGATAAGAATGAGAAATGCCTTCAGCCCTTTGTTGCAAAGCGCTGAAGGCTATCAAAATCATAGTATCACGAGATCCTCGGATCCGCGTGACAGGGCCGCTGGCAGAGCCTGGGAGCCGGGATAGCCCCTATTCCCGGTGGTAGGGATGGCCGGCGTTGACCGACCAGGCACGGTACAGCTGCTCGATGAGCAGCACCCGCACCATGGCATGCGGCAGGGTCAGGTCCGACAGGCGGATGCGCTCGTGCGCAGCCTGCCTGAAGGCGGGGTCCAATCCGTCCGGGCCGCCGATGATCAGGGCCACGTCATCGCCCTCCAGCTGCCAGCCCTGCAGGCGCTGGGCCAGGGCCTTGGTCGTCAGATTGGTGCCGCGCTCATCGAGCACGACGATGCGCGTGCCACGCGGAATGGCGGCCTCGATGCGCTTGCGCTCGGCCGCGTACAGGGTCTCTACCGTCTTGGAGCCGCGCGGCTCGGTCTTGACGGCCTTGAGCTCCACCTTGAGCTCCGGGGGAAAGCGCTTGGCATAGTCGTCGTAGGCCGTCTGCGCCCAGTCGGGCACATGCTGGCCCACGGCCACGATCAACAGCTTCATGCAGCGTCAGTCCCGAACCGTTCAGGCCTTGGCGCGGGGAGCGCGCTTGGCGGCCGGCTTGGCAGCGGCACCTGCCTTGGGCTTGGCGGGAGCGCGGTTGACCACCACGGTCTTGATGGCCTTGGGCGCTGCCGTCTTGCGGGCCGGCGCCTTGGCGGCGGCCGACTTCACGGCGGCGGACTTGGGAGCGGCCGACTTTGCAGCAGCCGTACGGGATGCGGCCGGCTTGGCAGCTGCGGAACGGGGTGCAGCGGCCTTGGCAGGAGCTGCCTTCTTGGCAGCGGGCTTCTTGCCTGCAGCAGGTGCGGCGGCAGAAGCGGCCTTCTTGGCAGCAGGCTTGGCGGCCGTTGCAGCAGCCTTCTTGGAAGCGGCCTTCTTGGCCTTTTCCTCGGCCTTGTCGGTGGCGGCAGAGCGCGTGGGCTTGGGAGCGCCCAGCTTCAGGCGCACAGGCGTCTCGCCCCAGATCTCTTCCAGGCGGTAGTACTGGCGGATGGCTGGCTGCATGACATGGACCACGGCCTGGCCGCAGTCCACGATGATCCACTCGCCGTTTTCTTCGCCTTCCTGGCGTGGCACGGGAAAACCGGCCTGCTTGACGGCGTCGCGCACGCTGGATGCCAGCGCCTTGGTCTGGCGGTTGGAGGTGCCCGCAGCCACGATCACGCGCTCGAACAGCGGCGAGAGCTTTTCGGTATTGAAGACCTGGATGTCTTGGGCCTTGACGTTTTCGAGGCCGTCAACAATGGCGCGTTGCAGCTTGG
>QFQM01000421.1 GCA_003243255.1 Flavobacterium psychrophilum
AATAAATTAGAATTTTCGTAATATTTGTTTATCCATTCGACATCGGACTCTTCCTCCTAGAGATTCTGGATCATGTTCACCCCCTGTTCTGGTCAAGTTAACCCCGGGGTCATTATGTGACATTCCGGCATATATTGACCCCCTTTTAATTTTAAAAGTATCCTTATCGTGATGATCTATGCGGGTTTTAACATCCCCTAGATATGGCCTCTAAACCCATTGCAATGAGTACACTTAAACAGATTATCCTTTTAAAAGAACAAGGAAAAAGCATCAATAAAACCCTATTCCATTACATTCAATATTTTATATTTTCTAGCGCGAAAAAAATGGTCAACGCACGGGTTCTCTTATCGAAGTTTTAAAAAATAATCATGATTTCCTTCAAGCCTCCACAAAGGCAAATCCCGAAATCTATTAAAAAGTGCAACTTGGCGATCTTCAACAAAAACCCAATTCCTAATCTCAATATTCAGAAAAGGTAACTCATCTAATTTTGTATTACCTGAGATAGAAAATGTATTCACTGGCCTGTAAAAACTTTCTATGGTAACATGACTATCTTTGTTATAATTAATTAACGTATAGTATTGAAGAGAAGCATTACTAAATTTAAGTGTTTTAATAGGGTTTAGGTTTTCATCAAGCAGCATAATACAGGAAATTTGCGAAGACTTCTTTAAAATTTTACTACCTGCATCTGTATCCTTCTGTCCGATAAAATATATAAAATTTCTACAAATCAAGATTACGCCATTAACTCTCCTTAGCCTAATGTTATCTAATTCACTTGTCTCGTACAAATATAGAATCTCACAATGCATCGGTGGGTTGGGCTCAACAATAAAGTCGTAAATAAAACCACCATCAGCATTCTTTCTTATTTTGACAATACTACCTGAATTATCAAAAAAAACGTCGAAGCCTTTCTTTCCTCCTTTAACTCTTTTTGATGGTACCAACTTAAAAAAGTCGATTTTTTTAAATCTCTTTACCTCGGAATACATTAAGGCTTCGGAAGGCTGATGAATTGAGTTTAAAATATCACCAATTATTACTGCAGATGTCTCCTGCGCAGTAAGATTTCCAATGAAACAGAATAAAAATATGATAATCAGATTAAAAAGAAATTTTCTCATTTTAGGATTTTAATGGGTACTCGTAAGGGAATCTAATCTTAGCATAACAATCGAAATTATCTTTTTATCCACTTTGTCAATAAGAATCCGTTTATTCCTATTTTTTTTATACCAATCTCTCCACTTTTCAATATCTGAATCCGTATATCCTAATCTCCCCAAGAAGTAATGTCTATCGCCATGAGATTGAATTCCAGTAGCTTCATTAAGAAAATTTCTGATGTGCAGAATTCTACCTGTAGAGTCTGTATTAGGATGTTGCAGGTAATATTCCATCTGAACTAGATAGCTATTATAGACTGAATCTATTTTTCTCTCTTTTTCCTTAGTTTTATAGTAACTTTTATTACAGGAAACAAAAATCAACACGAAGAGTAAATAGAAAAACAATAAACCATTAAAATTATTTGTCATTATGTATGTTTCTTAGTGTGTTCTATTGGCTGTTGCTTTAATGACATTACTTTCAATAATATCAAGTCTAAGGGTTGTCTCCGAGCCACTACGTTTGTATCGAAAATCGACATGCCCGCTTGTAATTATCCCCCAACGATCTTCTATAAATTGCGATGATGGTGCATAACCCATTACATCAACTCTCATAGAACCATTCACCTTATCTTCTGCAAATGTTCCTAACAAATGCGACGCATCCATATCATCAAGATTTTCAGAAAAGCCAAGAGCTTGTTTTGCATACTGCTCAGTAAGTTCATGAATCAGCAGTCCTTGCTGAGTCACAACATCCGTTGCGCTCCCTGCCGTCTTAATGTCATCCATATCGATAGTCTCCAATGCCCAACTTCCAATTAATACTCCGGGTGATCCTCCCACAATATCCAATTTTACCATTTTACCATCAATGATGGATTGCATTTTATCAATATAATTTTGTTGTTCATCAGTCGGAGTACCTTCTTGAGCAGTCTTTTTCAAAGTAACGTTTCCTTCTTCGTCAATGATTGTTTCAAAATATCCACCTGTCCCTTTATTACTTATCTCTTTAAATGCATCAAACATTTGTTCTACTCCTCCATTGTTAAGCTTAAGTGAGTCACCGTTTACATCAACGTAAATTAAAGGGCTATTAGCTCCATATTGATAAGGGGTAAAGCTTAAATACTTTTCAGCGAATCTATCTGGTGTAAAGAATCTTCCTAATTCGGGTGTATACATCCTAGCGCCATAATCAAGCCACCCTAAACCAAGTTCAGTTTGCACTTCTTTTCCGTTATATTTATAATCATTTGGCGTACCGCTCTCACAAGCGTACGAGTTAAAGGCGAGACCGAACGGATAATATTCTTCCTGTTGTATCACTGGAGATTTAGTATGCACCACCTTAAAATCATCAAAGAACACATCCCTCACCTGTGTACTCGTATTACTCAACCAAATATACACATACCCCGGTTCTTTGATGTCGATACTCTTGCTGATTTCCGCAAAAGGAACATCCGTTCCATCTTCCGCTCCTCCTTGCAACTGCTTCGCTCCGCCATCCAGAAACTTCCAGTCCCGATCAAAGGTGGCCCAGTTCAGGTGGCTTTCGGATAGGCGGCACTTTCATTCGGATCCGGTCAATACTCCTGCATACGGAGGTATACGTAAAACACCACTTGTATATCCAACTCCATCCACAACGACTGTTTGCGC
>QFQM01000070.1 GCA_003243255.1 Flavobacterium psychrophilum
GTACAGGTATCAGGAGCTGTACCTGATACTGCATATACATAAACAGTTTGTGAAGTTGTCAATGGAACAGCAGGATTAAGCTGGGTACCTGTTCCGCCCGGACCTGTATAATAATTACCTACAGTAGCCGGTGTAAGCGTGTAAGAATCACATCCAAAAGCATCAGCATAAGTACCAACTACAGGTTGTGGATCCACAACTAAAGAAAGTGCCTCAACATCAAAAGCAGGTGGCCCTATTACAACTGAAGGATCATCACATCTTACCCAAACTGTTTCTGTTGAACCTGAATAGGTAGTTGGGTTAGTTATAGGATTTGTAGCAGCATTGGCATTTGCCTGAGTGTTATAAAAACTATACACATAAGATGCAGGTACCGGATTTGCAACCGTCATCTCATCAGTATATGATGTAAGGTCAAATATAACTTCCCCATCATAAGGAGCCGGTTCACAAGCATGAACTGCATAAGGCTGCAACTCAACACTACAGTCGTCGATTACTAGCTGAAAAGTCCTAACAACATAACAAGGATTAGAAAACCCTACTGCTTTAGCGTAAATAATCTGACCGTTGTAACCTGTATAATTATTTGAAGAAGGAATCATAGGATCTCCATTATCAATCTCTGCCATAGACTGATAATATTCTATATCATACTCACTGGGGTCAGCAAGCGGTTCTTTCATTATAGGATCATTTAACTGAAGATTAAAGACAGCTGTTTGAGTGGGATCGCCACATTCATGAAGATCTTCAGGATCGGCAACCTCAACATCGGGTATTGTCGCTGTAAATTCTCCTCGTACAAAAGACTGGCCACAACCATCTGTAACTGTAAGCGTGTAAGTTGTTGTTGCTGTAGGCGTAAAAACAGGATTAGGAATAAGCGGGTTGCTTACACCAGTAGCCGGTGTCCATAAATATCCTGTAGCACCTTGTATTGTACCATCGATATTACTTATCGACTCTCCTTCACACACAGTCTGATCCTGTAAACTTGAAGGCAGGAATGATAAATATTTAAAACAAACAGACTGCTGATTTGAAGATCCTCCTGTTGATCCGGTAAAACCAAAATATACAGTAGGCTGACCTCCAAAAATAGAAATGATTATCTGGTTATCATAACTAACTCTTTCAACACAATCGAAGTATACCTTTAAAATATGTGTATTTGCTCTCCAGGTAATTTTCACTTCATGCTGTTGGTTATCTTTTATGTTTGTAGAAGTAGATGAAGCCTGAACCGGTGGAACAAGGTTGTGATTAACCTGGCCGGCACTTTCTACACCTATATGGTCATAAGAAGGATCACCCTGATTGGTATTTGTAAAGGTATCAAACTCAATTGCCATAGAATTACCAGTAATGTTCTGATAACCTAATCCTTCTCCAAGATTACCTATTACTGCCGTAGGAGTTGATTTTAAAACAAAAGCTATACCGTCAGCTCCATTTGGATTAGCACCAAAAAAAGCATCAAAAACTATATCAAAATCCTGAGAAAGGTCTATAGGATTGTTATACCATGCTGCACCGGAGTTATTACCAGTATTAGTTGTAATGGTATAGCAATTGCCTCCTGTAGATGTCGCACTACCAATATAAGTAGGCGTAAGCTGGGCAAACCCTGATACAGAGAAAATTAAAAAAACTCCTAATAGAAAAATTCGGAATCCTAAATTCGTTTTATGAAATATCATAATTAATAAACTTTAAATAATACTTAAAAAGCAGATAATGTTATTTTAAATTTGATTTAAAATAGTTGGGTAAAGAATTTAGAAGTTTACTCCGGACCGGAATTTGTAAACAGGGATAATTAAAGGTACTCATGTTTAATATAATAGGTAATTAGGTTTTAAAAAGAATGTCAAATCTAAGCTTTTTCATTAACTTTTTATTTGTAAAAAATTAACTTTAAAAAAAATCACTTAAAACATGTTTTTTGTTTAAAATACAACAGTTATCGAACTAAAAATCTGTCAATATTAAAACAATTTAACCTTAAAAGACCCTACCATAAAATATTCTTACATTTACTAAAACAAAGGATTTGACTTAAATTTAAGATTAATTCTACATAATTTAAACCGATACAAAAACTAAAAGGGTTTTATAATTATGTTATAAACCGAAAAAGCATTTGCGATTGCAAATGCTTTTATATTGGCATAATGCCCGGAACCAGTTTTTTTATTTTTTACCACATAAATTTAAGTAATTACAAACTTCTTAACACCTCTTTAATAGAATTTAACAAAACATTAAAGACAGTAATCTTGTGTCATAATGAAGAATTATACACGATATTTGCTTTTTTAATAGCACTCAATGTCTGATAATTATTTAATAGCAAAAGAATATACTGATGTCGTTTTTGGCGATGAGTCCATAATGTATAAAGATTTTGAAAGATGTTCTTTTACCAATTGCGATTTCTCTTCAGCCAATTTTACCGGCGTTGCCTTTATTGATTGCACTTTTACAGGTTGTAATTTCTATGAAGCCAAGATAAACTACGTAGCTTTTAGGGGAGCTTTGTTTACAGATTGCGATTTTAACGGTGTCAATTTCTCAATGGTAGACCCATTGCTTTTTGAAATAGAATTTAAAGATTGCCTGTTAGACTATTCAAAATTCTACACCTTAAAAATTAAGGGAACAACCTTCACAAACTGCAGCCTTATAGCCGTAGATTTTATGAGTACCGACCTCACAGGAGTTATGTTTGACAATTGCAACCTGCATAAAGCCGTATTTATTGACGCAATTGCTAATAAAGCAGATTTTACAACCAGCTACAATTTTTCTATTGATCCTGAACGAAATAAGCTTAAAAAAGCGATGTTCTCTCAGGCGGGACTAAAAGGACTGTTAGATAAATATGATATTATCGTAAAATAAAAAGCCTATTCATTAGGCTTTACCAAATATGCGATGTACATTTGCAGCTCACTATTAACCATGTTACAAAGGTTGATAGTTTAAAGACCCAGGGGCTTCCACCCACGGGTCTTTTTTATTTTAGGATACTACTATTGCTTATAAGCATTCATCACTATCACCTCGTAGGCATCTTTAGCTAATAGTAACTGTACCACAGAACCATCATTTGCCTTCCACGCCACATTGATCTTAGACTTTCCTTTCTGGATAGAATTATGCAACGTTTCCGGATTTCTGTTATTGTTATTATTGGTTACATCCTTACCCTCGATGCTATTGTACATATCAGGTTCTTCAAAATTCATATCATTCTCTACAAGCATGCGCTGTACAAAAGTTGTGGCATCACTAACACCATTTGGTGTTTTTGAAAACACCATTACAGCGTCCATACTACCCTTTTTCAGCCATTGCCCTGTTACCTGCTCTGAAGGATTGTAATTACCTTTTACATCCAAAGCAGTTGCGCCAAAGGTCTGCGCTTTGCAAAATATACCAGCAAATAAAAGAACAGCTACATAAATAATCTTCATAACTAAATGGTTTTAAGTTGTATCCTAAAATTAGGAAAACCATTTTCCTGTTAAAAGTATTTTAACAAAACAAAAAATCCCGTTCGCTGTAGCGAACGGGATTTCATATATCTGAAAATGAATATTAGAATACGAAAATTGGTCTTTCGCTCATCATTTCGTTAACCTCATCAGCAACCTGCTCAAGAACTTCTTCATTAGTATGGTCTGAAATAACTCTGTCAATCATATCAACAATAGTTTCCATATCAGCCTCAACAAGGCCACGCGTTGTGATTGCAGCAGTACCCACACGGATACCTGAAGTTACAAACGGAGATTTGTCATCAAAAGGAACCATGTTCTTGTTTACAGTGATTTCAGCTTTTACAAGCGCATTTTCAGCCTCTTTACCTGAAATATTCTTATTTCTAAGGTCTATAAGCATCATGTGGTTATCTGTACCTCCTGAAATGATATCATAACCACGCTTAACGAATGCAGCAGCCATAGCCTGTGCATTTTTACGGATCTGCATAGCATATGTAAAGAACTCATCGGATAAAGCCTCACCAAAAGCAACAGCTTTAGCAGCAATAATGTGCTCTAACGGCCCTCCCTGGTTACCCGGGAATACAGCAAGATCAACAAGTGAAGACATCATTCTTATTTCTCCTTTAGGAGTTGTAAGTCCGAATGGGTTTTCGAAATCTTTCCCCATAAGGATAAGACCACCTCTTGGCCCACGAAGGGTTTTGTGCGTAGTTGTAGTTACAACGTGGCAGTGAGGAATTGGGTCATTCATAAGGCCTTTAGCAATAAGGCCAGCAGGGTGAGATATATCTGCAAAAAGGAAAGCACCAACGCTGTCAGCAATTTTTCTGAAACGCTCAAAATCCATATCACGCGAATAAGCCGAAGCTCCTGCGATGATAAGTTTTGGCTGCTCTTTAGTAGCTATTTCCTGGATTTTATCATAATCTAAACGACCTGTTTCTTTTTCTACACCATAAAATACCGGTACATAAAGCCTTCCTGAAAAGTTTACAGGAGAACCGTGAGTAAGGTGTCCTCCGTGAGAAAGATCGAAACCTAAAATTTTATCACCCGGCTTAAGGAAAGCATGAAAAACAGAAGCATTAGCCTGAGAGCCTGAGTGAGGCTGCACGTTAGCATACTCAGCACCGAAAAGTGCCTTAGCCCTGTCAATGGCAATTTGCTCAATTTCGTCAACTACTTCGCAGCCTCCGTAATATCTTCTACCGGGATATCCCTCGGCATATTTGTTAGTCAGCACAGAACCTGCAGCCTCCATAACCTGGTCGCTTACAAAGTTTTCTGATGCGATAAGTTCCAAACCGTTTATTTGCCTTTCTTGTTCATCAAGGATAAGGTCGAAAATTTGTTCGTCGCGTTGCATTGTATATTTTTTCGTTAATTTGCCGTCAAAAATACGAAAAACGTTTGGTATAAAGAATGGTCAAAGTATATTTGACCTCTCATACAAACAAAAAAAATATAACGAAATATGCCGCTAACAGCAAACGACCCTTCCAGAAAATCCTGGCTTAACGTTCCAAAAGACAGCGATTTCCCAATACAAAACATCCCTTTTGGTGTTTTTATCACTAAAGAAGATGTTGTAACTATTGGTACAAGAATAGGTGATTATGCCATTGACCTTGGCGCACTACAGCAATTAAACTACTTTGAAGGCATTGAACTTACCGACGATATGTTCATGCAGGATACACTAAATGACTTTATATCTGACGGTAAAAAGACATGGCGACTGGTACGTAACCGCATCGCTGAGCTTTTTGATGTAAAAAATACCACGCTTCAAAATAACGAAGAGCATAAAGCTGTTGTTATCTTTAATATACAGGATGTAGAAATGCAACTTCCGGTACTTATTGGAGACTATACCGACTTTTACTCTAGCCGCGAGCATGCTACTAATGTAGGTATGATGTTCCGTGACCCTGAGAATGCCTTGTTACCAAACTGGCTTCACCTTCCTGTGGGTTACCACGGTAGATCATCTACTATTATCCCTTCAGGAATTCCGGTACACCGCCCAATGGGACAGACATTACCAAACGGTGAGACACAGCCGGTATTCGGCCCGTCTAAACTTGTAGATTTTGAACTTGAAATGGCTTTCATCACTACCGATGCTAATGTAATGGGTGAATCAGTTTCTGTTGAGGAAGCTGAAGAACACATCTTCGGATTGGTACTTTTCAATGACTGGAGCGCACGTGACATTCAGAAATGGGAATATGTGCCGCTAGGGCCATTCCTTGCCAAGAACTTCGCATCATCAGTATCTCCATGGATTGTTACTCTTGATGCCTTAGAGCCATTCCGTGTAGAAGGTCCGTCTCAAAACGAGCCTAAGCCATTAGAATACCTACAGCAGACAGGTGCTCATTCATTTGATATTAACCTTCAGGTGGCTATTGAACCGGAAAATGCTGAAGAGACTGTAATATCAAACTCTAACTTTAAGTACATGTACTGGAGTATGGCGCAACAACTGGCACACCACACTGTAAACGGATGTCGTGTAAACAGTGGCGACCTTATGGGTAGCGGAACTATCTCCGGTCCTACTCCTGACAGCTACGGATCGATGCTTGAGTTAAGCTGGGGTGGTAAAAATCCACTAAAAATGAAAGACGGCAGCGAGCGTAAATTCATTAATGACGGTGATACCGTTATTATGAGAGGTTACTGCCAGAATGATAACGTAAGAATCGGATTTGGCGAAGTAAGCAGTAAGCTTCTCCCTCCTTTCGAAAAGAAATAATATCTGAACGCTCCGTTTTAGCGGGGCGTTTTCTTTTATATATTTGATAATATCAATGTGAACCCCAATAATGTCAAAAGATTTAATAGACCGTATTATATACCTTAATTCAAAAGGTGAAACTCAACATTTTCAAAGATTTTATGAATGGTTGAAGAATACAGAAATTATACCTGCAAATGAATTTATGGTTGATGATCAAAAATATTATTGGAAAATAGTCTCTACGTTAGAATTTAAAGATTTAATTGATGAAGATGACAACGACTGGTTTCTAATTTATTCTGAGGATGAAACCTTTAAGACTATTGGAAAAGTAAGAATAATATCCGAAACTAACTTTATAGGAATAAGAGACAAATACGGGATAAGCTCACTTTGGATTCTAAAATCTAACATCGAATCAATCAAAATAAATGAAATACCAATGATGATTCGATCTCCATATTTTTTTAGTTCATCCTTAAGTCACATAAATTATGACTTTCAGAAACTAATAAAGAGATTAAAAAATCCAAAAATTAAACTAACTGAATATATAACATTTCCTAAATCAAAGGACTGGTCGAAACGAATAAGATAAACTCAATAATTCAAATCAACATCAATAATCTCCCTATGTGATACATGCTTAAGCACTACCCCATCCTTTACAAAAATTACCTGAGGTGATTCGTGCTTAATACCAAATCGCAATGCTATTGCATCAGACACATCGCGATGTGCGATAAGATCTAAAAAGTAAGGTTTGGGAATAGCATCAGCTGAATCATAACGTCTTTCGAAGTTCTTTAATAATGCTCTGCTCTGGTCGCAACGGGTGCTGTGCTTGAAGATTACTATAGGAACTGTATATGATTCTTTTGTTACTTCTTCAAGCTGTTCTAAAGAAATCAGATCATTCCATTCTGTTGTGGGTTCCGACTGATAATCGAGATAATAATGCCCGGGAAACTTAGCAATAATCCCCATTAAGCTGTTACTTTCTTTTGTAATTCTTCCGCGTCAATCTCACTGTGTGAGGTAGTGTAAACAGCCTTACCCTCTTTGATGAGTATTAGTTGTGGTGACTGATGCTCTACACCAAAACGGGTAGCGATTTCATTAGATATCTCCCTGTGTTGCAGCAGATCTAAAAAATAAGGTTTTGCCTTTTCTGCATCAATAGTATAATGCTCTTCAAAATTCTTCAGCACCATACGGCTGATACCACAACGGGTACTATGCTTAAAGATCACCACAGGAACTGCCGCCGACTCTGCTACAATTTCATCCAATTGTTTTAGTTCTGTTAAACCGTTCCAATCTATATTTGATGTTGGATTATCTTTACTGTTAGAATTACCGAATAATTTATTGAATACGCTCATATTGACACTTTTAAGACAAATTGTCTGTTAATTTATATGTATTTACATTCAAAAACTGACAATTCGTCAGATTTTACATACTGGAACATAAATTGAAACATTCTTATCAAATTTAAAAAAATTAAGATATGAACTTTGCCAATTTTACTATAAAATCTCAGGAAGCCATACAAAGGGCACAGCAAATTGCCCAAAGTTTTGGCCATCAACAAATTGAAAACGAACATATAGTTAAAGCTATTTTAGAAGTAGATGAAAACGTTACTCCTTTCCTTCTTAAAAAGCTCAATGTAAACCTACAGCTATTCACCCAGATACTGGACAGCACGCTGCAAAGCTTTCCTAAAGTACAGGGTGGTGAAATGGGAATTTCACGCGAAGCATCAACTGCATTAAACGAGGCTTCAAATATTGCCCGTAATATGAACGATGAGTTCGTTTCTATCGAGCATTTATTACTGGCTATTTTTGCTTCAAAAAGCAAAGTATCCCAAATACTGAAAGACCAGGGCGTTACCGAAAAAGCACTTAAAGCTGCTATTGATGAACTTCGCAAGGGTGAAAGGGTAACTTCAGCCAGTGCTGAAGAAACCTATAACTCTCTGAACAAATATGCCAAAAACCTTAATCAGTTAGCGAATGACGGCAAACTTGACCCGGTAATTGGCCGTGATGAGGAGATTCGCCGCGTACTACAGATCCTTTCACGCCGTACCAAAAACAACCCTATGCTTGTAGGTGAGCCCGGTGTTGGTAAAACTGCTATTGCTGAGGGATTAGCCCATCGTATCATTCAGGGCGACGTACCTGAAAACCTAAAAGATAAAGTAGTATACTCTCTTGATATGGGTGCGCTTATTGCCGGTGCAAAATATAAAGGTGAATTTGAAGAGCGACTTAAATCGGTTGTGAAAGAAGTTACCTCAGCTGAAGGCGATATTGTTCTGTTCATTGACGAGATCCATACCCTTGTGGGTGCAGGCGGTGGTGACGGAGCTATGGATGCTGCAAACATCCTTAAACCGGCGCTTGCCCGTGGAGAACTTCGTGCTATAGGTGCTACTACCCTTGACGAGTACCAAAAATACTTTGAGAAAGATAAAGCACTGGAGCGTCGTTTCCAGAAAGTAATGGTTGATGAACCGGATACCGAAAGTGCTATTTCCATCCTTCGTGGTATTAAAGAGAAATATGAAACTCACCATCAGGTACGTATAAAAGACGAGGCTATTATTGCTGCGGTAGAATTATCGCAACGTTACATAACCAACCGTTTCCTTCCGGATAAGGCAATTGACCTTATGGATGAGGCGGCTTCGAAACTACGCATGGAGATTAACTCGAAACCCGAGGAACTGGATGTTCTTGACCGCAGGATCATGCAGCTGGAAATCGAGATTGAAGCCATTAAACGTGAAGATGATGAGACCAAGCTGAAATCACTTGGCCTTGACCTTGCCAACCTGAAGGAAGAACGCAACGAGATCTATGCACGCTGGAAAAGTGAGAAAGATGTTGTCGATAACATCCAGGCTGCGAAAACCGAAATAGAAAACTTCAAACTCGAAGCCGAACGTGCTGAACGTGAAGGTAACTATGGTAAGGTTGCTGAGCTTCGTTACGGAAAAATAAAAGAGACTGAAGAGAAGCTGAACGAAATGGAAAGGCAGCTTCAGGAAACTCAAAAAGGACAGACTCTGATTAAAGAAGAAGTGACCCGTGAGGATATTGCCGAAGTAGTAGCCAAATGGACCGGTATACCGGTGACTAAAATGCTGCAAGGAGAGCGTGAGAAACTACTCAACCTTGAGGCTGAACTACATAAACGTGTTGTTGGCCAGGAAGAAGCGATTGAAGCAGTAAGTGATGCCGTGAGACGTAGCCGTGCCGGATTACAGGACCAGAAAAAACCAATAGGTTCCTTCCTGTTCCTTGGTACAACCGGTGTAGGTAAAACAGAGCTTGCCAAAGCACTTGCCTCTTACCTGTTTGACGACGAGAACGCTATGACCCGTATTGACATGAGCGAATATCAGGAACGTCACAGCGTGAGCCGACTGGTTGGTGCGCCTCCGGGATATGTAGGTTATGATGAAGGCGGACAGCTTACGGAAGCTGTGAGAAGAAAACCCTATTCGGTTGTGCTTCTTGATGAGATTGAAAAGGCCCATCCTGACACCTTCAACATTTTACTACAGGTATTAGACGAAGGACGCCTTACTGATAACAAAGGCCGTGTAGCTGACTTTAAAAACAGTATCATCATCATGACCTCTAATATGGGAAGTGGTATCATTCAGGAGAAATTCGAGAATCTGAAAGGTAATGTTGAAGCTGCAATAGAAGCTGCTAAAACAGAAGTGCTTGGATTACTGAAACAAACTGTACGTCCTGAGTTCATTAACCGTATAGACGATATTGTAATGTTCACTCCGCTAAGCTCGGATAATATTAAGGAGATCGTTGGCTTACAGATCAAATCGGTTACCAAACTTCTGGCACAGCAAAACATTACGCTTGATGCTACACCGGAAGCGATTGATTACCTTTCTAAAAAAGGTTACGATGCCGACTTTGGTGCACGCCCTGTAAAACGTGTTATTCAGAAAGAAGTAATGAATGAACTGTCTAAACAGATACTATCAGGAAAAGTAACTACCGATAGCATAATTCTGCTTGACAGTTTTGACGGACAGCTTGTCTTTAGAAACCAGAGCGATCTGGTAAATAAATAAAAAGCAAAAGCTATATAAATCAAGAAGCCCCGCACGATGCGGGGCTTCTCTTTTAATGCCCTTAATTTTAACGGGCACTCTTATATTGATAATATTGCCTTATGGTCATTACATCTTTAGTCTGATGTTTGCGCCTTATGGCTAACAGGTAGCCAACTATCGCAACAACTGCACAGGACAATAATAATAAGAATAACGTATTGATAAGGTAACCACTAAAACTTACATTATCAAAAGTAAAGTCGTTCAGGACAAAATACCCTGCAAAGAACAGGGCTGCTAATACCAGAAAATAGTAGAGTGGCTTCATACATGTAAGGGTGTTAATTAGTTGCCTCCTTTTGTAATCTCTACCAAATTTCCGAATTTAAAATGTTATGGTATAGAACTTTATGACTATATAACTTTTGATTAAGATTTATTTTGTAGCCTTTATTTTATACATCTTACAAAAACCCTTAAAACATTGATACTTTCAAACCTATAAAGACATAAACACACAACCCATGTTAATGTTTTTCTAAACATAATGAAGATTTATCACGAAAAAATAAACTTTGCATATAAATCATCAAATACTATTAACATGAACCTAAAAAGAATATTTGGAGCGATACTAACCATCCTTGGGGTGATAAGCCTTATTTATGCCGCCTATATTTTTGCCAATACATCAACAGCAGAACAAAACATTAAAACAACTATCATTTATGGTGTTTTAGGGCTTATATTTTTCATTTCTGGCATCGGACTTATAAGAACTACCAAAGATGAAGCTTAATAACATCCTTCGATACATCTCCCTGTTTTCCCTGTTTATAATTTTGGGATGTGCTGCCGGTAAAGAGAAAAGCAATAGTGCTCTTTTTAAAAACAGGAAGGAAGAACAAAAATACCTTGCAGCCTACAACAACAGTCTTAAGTTATGGCCTGCACCATACACCGAAAAAGATATCCCCACAACTTTTGGCACTGCCCATGTAATCATAAGCGGTCCGGCTAATGCTGAGCCCTTAGTACTGCTTCATGGTATGGATGCTACATCTGCAATGTGGTATCCTAATATTAAAGATTACAGCAGAAACTACCGCGTTTATGCCATTGATTATATAATGGAAGTTGGCAAATCTGTATTGAAAGAGAATAAAAACCTAAGCCATGATGAGATTGTGCAATTCTATGATGAGATTTTCAATGCCTTAAAACTGAACAACATTAACCTAGTAGGAACATCGAGGGGCGGCTGGATCTCAACTCTTTATACAATACACCATAAGGAAAGAATAAAAAAACTGGCATTGCTTGCCCCGGTTCAGACCTTTAAGATGATCAGCATGGATCCTAACCTTATAAATGCAGCTAATTTCAAGATTGCTCCATCAAAAAAACGCCTTAAAAAGCTTATTAACGATTTTTCGCTTTATCCGGAAAAAGTTGATCCAGCACTGAGAAACCAAATGTACCTTGGCAACAAGTACAGCAAAACCAAACTGGATTTGTTATCAATGACTCCTTTTAGCGATGATGAACTGAAGAGCCTTGACTTACCGGTATTGGTATTGGTGGGCGATCATGACATACTTAATTCAATCGACATCATTGAGATTGCCGGAGAAAAGATTCCCGATTCTCATGGAGCAGTTATCGAATCGGCAGGGCATTTCCTTACGATAGACAGAACAGAAGATGTAGACAAACGGGTTCTTGACTTTTTATCGGAGAAATAATAAATCACTGTTAATCATCTGTTTTTACCCAAAGGCATTTTGTAGCTTTATAATACAACTAAAAAAACAAAGCTATGAAATCTCTTATTGTTAAAAACAATATACGCATTGATGCATCGGTTACAAGAGTATGGGAAGTGCTCACAAAACCTGAGTACATACGAAAATGGGATGAATTGCCTGAAAACTTTGGCGACTACCAGATCCATCCTATGACCGTTATAGAATGGCCCGGCTATTCTACCCTTAAAGTTGTAGAGTTAGCCCTAAACGAAAAACTGAGGTATTCGCTGTATGTTCCTGCATGGAATGATGAAAGCATTACTACTGTAGGTTATACGTATACATTATCTGTAGACGACGACGGCTATACCTGGCTGGGTATTGAGATTGGTGATTTTGCAATTTTAGAAGAAGGCATGAAATATTATGATGCAAGTGTTACCTTTGGCGAAACGGCTTCTCATAAAATAAAAGCACTTGCCGAAAAAAGGCCTATAGCACTCTGAATATTATGAACATTACCATTACTAACAACAATCTTACTGCTCAAATCAACCCGCTGGGAGCAGAACTCACATCACTGAAAGACGATAAGCATGAATATATATGGGAAGGCAACCCTGACTTTTGGGGCAAACATTCCCCTATCCTTTTCCCTATTGTAGGCACATTGAAAAATAATACTTATACCTATAACGGGAAAGATTATAGCATGACCCGTCACGGATTTGCGAGGGATAATCATTTTGTGGTTAAAGACAGGGACAGCCGTAGCGTAACATTTTCATTTGCTTCAAATGAAGAGACAGGAAAACAATATCCGTTTGATTTTGAACTCGAATTAAAATATACTTTAAAGGATAAAACCCTCCATCTGGATTATACCATAAAAAATTCAGGTAAGGTTGTTTTACCATTTTCAGTGGGTGCACATCCTGCATTTGCTTTACCCGGAAATTTTGAGGACTACAGCCTTTTATTTGAAAAAGAAGAACCACTGAAAAGCAGCCAGCTGGAAAACGACCTTATATCTGATAAAACTGTAACAATAGAATCTAATAATGGAGAATTGCCGCTAACATATAACCTTTTTGAAAGCGACGCTCTCATATTTAAATCGTTGATATCAAAAAAGATCACATTAAAACAGAAAGGTGAGCCTTTCCTGAATGTCAATTTTCATGATTTTCCTCATTTGGGAATCTGGACAAAGCAAAATGCTCCTTTTATCTGCATAGAGCCCTGGCAGGGATATTCGGATGCCTATAATTCAAAAGGCAGGCTTGAGGAAAAAGAAGGGATAATTCTGCTTCAGCCTGATGCTGAATTCAATACCGGTTTTTCAATCGAAATATTACGTTAAATTTGCCGCGTTAACGCAACCAATACAAACGTGTAACATCTATTAGAAAAACAGAAAACAAATGAAAACAATTAAAATTAAATTCATCGCTATATTAGTTTTAGTGGCTGGTATAGGTGGAGCATGTTCGCTTGATGATAAAGATCAATACTGCTTTACATCACAATATACAGGTGTAAAGAGTATAAGCGGTCCTTCTGCCACTACAGTAAATACACCTATTACAATTAACGTATCATATATTCCCTTAGGATCATGTGGTGAGTTTAATAAATTTACGGAAACCAATGAATTTCCTAAAGACATTAAAGTTTTGGTAGATTATGAAGGCTGTAATTGCCCTGCAACAGATACAGCAGATACTGTGCCTTATACATTTACAGCAACTACTCCGGGAGAATATGTAGTAAACTTTCTGACAGGAAACGAAATAACTCCTAAGATAACTAAAACTATAACGGTTACTGAGTAAACTAAAAAATCTTCCTTAGGGAAGATTTTTTAGTTTTGGCAGTGTCCTTATATAAAGTTCCTCTACCTTTTTGCGTGCCCAATCAGTTTTGCGTAAAAAGGTAAGGCTGGAATTAATAGTTGGGTTTACATTAAAACACCTGATATCGATTAATTCTCCCAGTGTATCAAATCCATAAAAACCAACCAGGTCTTCCAGTATTTTCTTCAGGGTAATACCATGCAAAGGGTCATTTGAAATTTTCTTTTCCATAATGGTAAAGGTAATAAGCTTTTGTCATTACCTGAAATTTAAAAAATTATAAAATTTGTAACTTATCTTACAGTTGTAGCATTAAACTATTGTGCTTACCTTTGCCTTCCTTATGCAAAAAACGGTTAACATATTAAATAAGAGAGCCAGGTTCGATTTTGAGATACTTGAAACCTATACAGCAGGTATTGTGCTTGCAGGCTCTGAGATAAAATCCATACGTTTGGGTAAGGCTTCTATTGCCGAAAGTTTTTGCGAATTTCACGGGCATGAGCTGTTTGCCATAAATACCAATATAGAGCAATATGCCTACAGCCGTAGTTTTAATCACGCGCCAAAAAGCGAACGAAAGCTGCTTTTGAACAAAAAAGAGCTGAAGAGCCTTTTAAAAAGTGTGCAGAATAAAGGACTTACTATTGTACCTCTTAAGCTTTTTACAAATGAGAAAGGAATTGCAAAGCTTGACATAGGGCTATGTCGCGGTAAGAAAAACTTTGACAAACGCGAAACCATGAAAGAACGTGATACTAAACGTGACCTTGACAGGATAAAGAAAGAATTCAAATAAAAAATGGCTCCGTAATTGGAGCCATTTTTAGTTTTTATTTTCAAGAAGCGGCACAAAACGGAAATCTCCAAATTCGTGCTTTTCAAACTGGGTTTCATTTTTTCTTATCAGTAAAGTCATGGTTTGTACTCCCTGTTTATTATCAACAGGAATAACCAGCCTTCCTCCTATTTTTAGTTGCGCCATTAATGGTTTTGGTATGAATGGTGCTGCCGCCGTTACGATTATACTATCAAACGGAGCGAAATTCGGTAATCCTTTATAACCGTCACCAAACGAAAGATGTTTCGGGCGTATGCCCAGTTTAGGCAAAAGCAGTGATGTAGTTTTAAACAACTCATTTTGGCGTTCAACACTAAAAACCTTAGCACCCATTGCATACAACACAGCCGTTTGATACCCAGAACCGGTACCGATCTCTAAAACAGAATGCCCCTTTTCAACCTGAAGCAACTGTGACTGAAAAGCCACTGTGTAGGGTTGTGAAATGGTTTGCCCGGCACCAATAGGAAAAGCCTTATCCTGGTAAGCATAATCTTCGAAGCTTGAATTCAGAAAAAGGTGTCTTGGCACTTTTTTTATGGCTTCAAGAACATTTTTATCGGCAATGCCTTTTTGTTCCAAAACCGCAGCAAGCTGATTGCGAAGTCCCTGATGTTTGGCTGTATCTTTCAATGGTAAGGAGATTAATTTCGGTAAAAATAACAAACAATATGGTATTCTCAAATTGAAAGGCAACCATAAAATATTATTTAAAAATACAACAAAATCGTTTCTTTTTTGACAGGCTGTTTTTGTTGTATCAAATCAAATAATAGTATTTTTGTTTTTCAAAAATTACACTTATGCTAAAAGTTGGCGTACTGGGTGCAGGGCATCTTGGAAAGATTCACCTGAGATTACTTAACCAGTCTGAAAAATATGAACTTGTGGGTTTTTATGACCCAAACAGCGAACACGCAGATAAAATCGCAGCCGAATTCGGTTATACAAAATTTAATACAATAGCAGAACTGATACAGGCTGTAGACGTTGTTGATATCGTAACCCCTACCCTTTCTCATCACGATTGTGCTAAAGAGGTTATTGAAGCCGGCAAACATGTATTTATTGAAAAACCGATCTCAAACACTATTGAGGAAGCAGAAGAGCTTATAGCCCTTGCTAAACAATATAATGTAAAAGGACAGGTAGGACACGTAGAGCGTTTTAATCCTGCTTTTATTGCTACGAAAGAAAAAATTGAGAACCCAATGTTCATTGAGACACACCGTCTGGCTGAATTCAATCCGCGTGGTACGGATGTTCCTGTTGTACTGGACTTAATGATACACGACATTGACGTTATCCTTAGCGTGGTAAAATCAAAGGTAAAGCTTATCAATGCCAGTGGTGTTTCCGTTATCAGTGATACTCCGGATATTGCCAATGCCCGTATTGAGTTCGAAAATGGCTGTGTAGCCAACCTTACAGCGAGCCGAATTTCCTTAAAGAACATGCGTAAGTCGCGTTTCTTCCAGAAGGATGCTTATATATCGGTTGATTTTCTTGATAAAGTATGCGAGGTGGTTAAAATGAAGGATGCCCCTGAAGTTCCGGGTGATTTTGACATGATATTGCAAAATGCAGAAGGCGTTAAGAAACAGATATATTTTGACAACCCCGATGTAAACACCAACAACGCCATACTGGATGAGCTCGAAACCTTTGCCGATGCCATAAACAACAATACTACTCCGGTAGTTACCCTTGAAGATGGAACTGAGGCATTAAGAGTTGCTTATCAGATTATCGATTGCTTTAAGAAGTAGTCACTCAGAACAAACAAAACCCTACATACAAACAACAAACAAAATGAAAAACATTGCAGTTATAGGTGCAGGAACAATGGGTAATGGTATTGCCCATACTTTTGCGCAAAGCGGATTTAACGTAAAACTGATTGATATCTCTGAAAAATCGTTAGATAAAGGGATGGCTACTATTGCCGCTAACCTTGACCGAATGGTGGCTAAAGGCACTATTACCGAAGAAGATAAAGCGAAAACCATTGGTAACATCATTACTTATACCGACATTAAAGACGGTGTGGTAAACGCTGACCTGGTTGTTGAAGCTGCTACTGAAAATGTTGAGCTTAAACTTCGCATCTTTAAAGACCTGAGCGATTTTTGTGATGAAAAAACCATTCTTGCTACAAATACATCGTCTATCTCTATAACGCAAATTGCTGCTGTTACTAACAGACAGGATAAAGTTATCGGTATGCACTTTATGAACCCGGTGCCTATCATGAAACTGGTAGAGATCATCCGTGGCTACAATACTTCAGACGAGGTAACTAAAGCTATTATGGATCTTTCTGAAAAACTGGGCAAAGTTCCTGTAGAGGTTAACGATTATCCTGGTTTTGTGGCTAACCGTATCCTTATGCCGATGATCAACGAAGCTATCGAAACGCTTTACAATGGTGTTGCGGGCGTTTATGAAATTGATACCGTTATGAAACTTGGTATGGCACACCCAATGGGTCCGCTACAGCTTGCTGACTTTATCGGCCTTGATGTTTGCCTTTCTATCCTTAACGTAATGTATGACGGATTCAAAAATCCTAAGTACGCTCCATGTCCATTACTTGTAAACATGGTAATGGCAGGTAAACTTGGTGTAAAATCAGGTGAAGGTTTCTACGATTACAAAGAGAGCAAAAAAGCAGAGAAAGTAGCTGCTATGTTCACAAAATAGTATTTTAACAATTAACAAAACGTTCCTGTCATTCTGAGCGCAGTGCAACGGAGTCGAAGACACGAGGTTGAAAGCCGACTGGCAAAGCAATCTCAGAGATTCTTCCTTCGTCAGAATGACAGGACTTTTTAATAGAAAAACTGTTGGCAAAAATAATTCCCTTTAAGGCAGTAAGGCCTACACGTGATAAAGTGAGTCTGGTAACTTCCCGTTCCTACGACGAGTATACTCCTGCCGAACTGGCTTCTCAGCTGGACTACAACCCCTTCTCTTTTCTTCATGTCCTTAACCCTGCCTATGTTAACCAACAGAAGATATCGGCTACGACAAGGTTTAGGGCAGTTCAGAATAAATACAACGAGTTTAAAGATGAGAATATCTTTAAGCAGGAAAATAAACCTGTATTTTATCTGTATGAGATACAGGGAAAAAGTGGAACATTTACAGGAATTATTGCAGGGACTTCTATTGAAGACTATCAAAATAATATAATTAAGAAACACGAGGACACTCTTGCCTACCGTGTTGAATATTTTAAAGACTACCTTCATCAGACGGGATTTAATACTGAACCGGTACTTATTACCTACCCTGAAAACCCCGAACTACAACAGTGGATTGATACCGTAAAAAACAGGAGGCCCCTTTATCTTTTTACTTCCCTAAACAGGGAAAAACACACAATGTGGCGCATAAAGGATGAGAAGGAAATTGACTGGATTAAAAAACAGTTTGATGCTATAGGCAGTGTTTATATTGCCGATGGCCATCACCGTTCGGCTTCGGCAGAGTTGTTATATCAGGAAGATAAAGCTTCTGGTAACGAGAACCTGAACTATTTTATGAGTTTCCTTATCTGTGAAACCAACCTTAAAATTTATGAATATAACCGTATCATCAACGATCTTAACGGACTAACCAAAGAGGAATTTCTCACGGCTCTTGATGCCGATTTCACTATCGAAAACAAACATCAGGAATTGTGGAAACCACAGGCTAAGTTTCAGTACGGTATGTACCTTGATGGTGATTTTTATGCGCTTACACTGAAAAACACTAACTTTAATTCGGTACTCGAAGCGCTTGATGCACAGATATTGTATGAGAAAGTTTTGCATCCGTTATTAGGCATCGGTGACTTGCGTAATGACGAACGTATCTCTTACATTCCGGGAAGCAAACCGGTAACCGAAATAAAAAAAATGGTAGACAGTGAAGAGTTTGAAGTTGGTTTTATGCTCTACCCTGCTTCGATTGATGAGATTAAAGACCTTGCCGACAACAGTCTTATTATGCCGCCAAAGAGTACGTATATAGAACCTAAGTTCAGGAGCGGATTGGTGGTTTATGAGTTGTAACTGATTATTGGATAATTAGACTATTCGAATATGAAACTACTCTATATTTTACTTTTATTTCCTCTATTTGGCCATGCGCAAATTAAAAACAGCTCATATAAAATAAAGCTGATTGATAGTATTGCTGACGCTAATCGTGCAGGGATTCAGACTAGTGGTTTCATCAAAAAAAATAAGCTATTATTTTGGAAAAAAACAATAGGAAGTTTTTCTGAAGACATTTATATGGATTCAGTAATAAATCCTGAAAACGCCAAAAAACTATATCTTATTAAAGCTTCATATCAAAAAAAATTATCTATTACTAAAAATATTGTTGAATATATATATTCTGATTTCTATTACGATAAAACTTTATTTTTCGTTTATCTTAAGAAGATAACAGAAAATCAAGAAACTGGAACAATAACGTATTCATACGAAATTGACTTATCAAAAGAAATTAATTCAGAAATTGATAAGGAACTTGGATTTGATGTAAAAAATTGGATTACATCACAAGACAATCATTTTAAAGAAGTTACTGCCTCAATATATAGATTAAACATATGTACTTATTAAAATCTATCTTGCCAAATTAAATAATTATTCATTCTGATTTCTTACAATTCAAATATCAGAACAATCAAAAAATCTTTAAAATGTCTATACAATCAAACCTTAACGAAATAAAATCTTCATTACCTGCTCTTGTTACACTTGTAGCCGTGAGTAAAACCAAACCAGTGCCTGACCTAATGGAAGCCTACAATGCCGGACAACGCATTTTTGGCGAGAACAAAATACAGGAAATGGCAGGCAAGTATGAGGAAATGCCTAAAGATATCCAATGGCATATGATAGGCCACGTTCAGACCAATAAGGTAAAATACATGGCTCCTTTCGTAAGCCTCGTTCATGGTGTTGACAGCCTGAAGCTATTGGCAGAAATAAATAAACAGGCTAAAAAGAACAACCGTGTTATTGATTGCCTGCTGCAAATGCACATCGCTGAGGAAGAAACCAAATTTGGAATGGATGAAAATGAACTTAATGAGCTTTTATCATCCGATGAATTCAAGGCAATGGAAAACATTAAAGTAACCGGCCTGATGGGCATGGCGACCTTTACCGAAGATGAAAACCAGATACGAAAAGAGTTCACTCATCTTAAAGCTATTTTTGAAGATTTGAGTAAACAACCCCAAACTCTAAACTTTAAACCCGAAACCTTAAGTATGGGCATGAGCGGTGATTATAAGATTGCAATAGAATGTGGCAGTACTATGGTTCGTATAGGCAGTAGTATCTTCGGTCACCGTTAATTGTTAAAAGAATTTTATTTTAATCATTTGGTTGTTGCCAGTAGCTTAAATTTCCGTAATTTGTAGCCATTAACCTATTCCCCTAACAACAGAGCATTACTTTTTTGTACGCAATATTAGACATAGAAACTACCGGAGGTCAGTATAATGAAGAAGGTATTACCGAGATTGCCATTTATAAATTTGACGGGCATGAAATTGTAGACCAATTCATTAGTCTTGTCAATCCCGAAAAACCCATTCAGCCCTTTGTTGTAAAGCTTACAGGCATAAATAATGCCATGCTTCGCAGTGCGCCAAAGTTTTATGAGGTTGCCAAACGAATTATCGAAATTACCGAAGGTTGTATTATTGTTGCACATAATGCACAATTTGATTATCGTGTACTCAGAACCGAATTCAGGAATCTGGGATATGATTTTCAAAAGCAAACCCTTTGTACCGTTGAGCTTTCACAAAAACTTTTACCGGAACAAAAATCGCACAGCCTGGGTAAACTGGTGCGTGCATTAGGCATACCTATGAGTGACAGGCACCGCGCTACAGGCGATGCTATGGCAACAGTTCAGCTGTTTAAGTTATTGCTGGCAAAAGATACCGAAAAAGAGATACTAACAAGCCTGATAAAAACCGAACAAAAGAAAGGTATTTCACCAAAACTGATGGATATAGTAGAAGCAATACCTTCGGTGACAGGATTGTATTATATTTACAATGAAAAAGGAGACCTGATCTATCTCGGTAAAAGCAAAAACATCAAAAAAAGGGTTAACCAGCATTTTACCAGTGTTGCCAGAAAATCGAAAAAAATCCAGAGGGAAGCTTTTTCGGTACAATATGAAGAAACCGGAAGCGAACTTATAGCCCTGCTAAAAGAATGCCAGGAAATAAAAGTAAATAAGCCTGTTTATAACCGCGCTTTGAAAAAAACCATATTTCCGTGGTCGCTATATTCTGAAAAAGATTCACACGGCTATCTATGTCTTAAGATTCAAAAGACAGATAACCGAAAAAAAGAAGTTATTTCATTTCCCGGTATTGTTGAAGCCAGAACGGCTTTATTCGCAATAGTTGAAAAGTATAAGCTTTGCCAAAAAATAAACGAACTCAGTACTTCAGACAAGGAGCATTGTTTTCCGTATGAGCTTAGCAACTGTAACGGTGCCTGCCTGGGCTATGAAACACCTGAAGCATACAACGAAAGGGTTATGGAATTCATCAACAACAATAGTTTCCGTAATCAGAGCATGATCATAATAGATAAAGGCCGCGCTGTTGATGAGCGAAGTGCAGTACTTATTGAAAATGGCGTGTATAAAGGCTATGCTTTTTATAACCTAAATTACCAGATCACCAAGATAGACATCCTTAAAAACATACTGATTCCTATGGAAAACAATAAGGATGCTAAAAAGATAATCCAGGACTATATCCGAAAAAAGAAAGGCTTAAAAATAGTTCGTCTTTAAGGGATTCATTATTTTTGATATAAGCAAAACCGTCAGTATTGGAAAACAGCAAAATAGATAATTTCCGACGTAAACTTCATACCATTATTTATGAAGCAGATACACCTGCCGGTAAGTTTTTTGACCTGACACTACTCATACTTATCGTAATCAGTGTTATTGCCGTAATGCTTGAGAGCGTAGCTTCAATCAAAATAAAGCATGGCTATCTTTTGGCAGTAATTGAGTGGGTTGTTACTGTCTTTTTTACCTTAGAATATATTGCCCGCATCTTTGCTGTTAATAAGCCCTGGAGATATATTTTTAGTTTTTACGGAATTGTAGACCTTTTAGCTACTGTACCAAAATATATTGGCTTATTATTTCCGGGTTCAGGTGTATTGATATCAATCAGAGCCTTACGCCTCCTGAGGATTTTCAGGATCCTGAAACTTGCGCACTTTATAGGCGCATCGAATCAATTGGTACTTGCCCTGAAAAAAAGCCGTACAAAAATTGTTGTATTCCTATTCAGCGTATTAGTGCTTTGCATCATTCTTGGAACATTTATGTACCTGATTGAAGGCCCTGAACATGGATTTACCAGCATACCGGTAAGCATCTACTGGACCATAGTTACGCTAACCA
>QFQM01000422.1 GCA_003243255.1 Flavobacterium psychrophilum
ATTTCATAGATTTTTTAAAAATATTCAGTTTGGCTCGATAAGATTAAAAATTAACCCTGAGCCTGTTACCGTAGCTAAGAAAAAATTTCAATTTCCCGACCAACTTTTGGGTGGTGATACCTTGCTGACAACCAATCGCAATATGCAGGATGCACACGTTGTGTCAATGAAAGATCTTGGCAGAGCCAGGAAAGAACTCTTAACTAATAAAGGCTTTTACACTGTTGCAGCGTTTGAGAAGCAATATTTCGTTGTGCCTCAAACAGTATTCAACATGTATGGCAACAAGGATTATTTTTTATCCCACTTAATCAGCCAGGTCAATGCTATGCATCCCAGCGAAATTGGTTGGAATCCAGATATTATCCTCTACGATAACAGGAACAAGAAAGATTCGGTAGATATAGGCTTTGAAATACTGAAGCAAATTAAAGAGACTGTCAAGGACAAGAAAGGTGGTTATGCCCTAGTCATGCTTCCTTCTAATGTGGAGCGGATTAAACGCCAGCATGATCAATTAGCGGCTCTTGTAGTATCTGAATGCCTAAGTGAACACGATCTCACTGCTAGTATTATGCACAGTGAGACCTTAGAAGAATGTTTTTTGTACAAGAAGAATAACGGGGTGAATACCTATGAGGTGAAGCGTGAATTGGCTGGAAAGTATAGAGGGTATGTGTTTGGCGTCGCAGTGAACCAGGTGTTATTGAATAATGAGCGTTGGCCTTATATTCTTCATTCACCTTTAAACGCAGATCTAACCATAGGCATAGATGTTAAGAAACAGATTGCGGGCTTTACATTTGTGGACAAGCATTCAAAAAATATCCTGACTAGATTTGACAAGTCAAGTAACAGGGAAAGGTTAACTACCAGTCAAATGATTAAAATGCTTGTTCCCAATATCACATTATTAAAAAGGCATTTAAACTATCCTATTGAACGAATAGTAATCCATCGGGATGGTAGGCTTTTTCAACGAGAAAAAGATGGTATCATACAAGCAATAAATACATTAAAGGATAAGGGAGTATTGTCGGGTACTTGTTCAGTCAGCATTTTAGAAATTCCTAAACATTCCATTGTGCCATTTCGGCTTTTCGATGTGATTGAAAAATTTGATATCAGAGCAGAAAGGACAGATAATGGGAAAGTATTAAATCCTGAGATAGGTTCTTATGTTATCATCAATAAGCATGAGGCATTTTTGTGTACAACCGGGCGGGAGTTTCGCCACCAAGGGACTTCAATCCCATTGTATATAAAATACAATTCAGGCGAAATGGACTTTGAGAAACTTTTAGAAGATCTGTATCACTTGTCATGCTTAGCTTATACAAAACCAGATGATTGTTCAAGGTTTCCTGTGACAATTAAAATTACAGATCGGAGGATTAATACACTTGGTAGTGACTTCGATCTGGAGTCTTTAGATATTCTTAAATCCGTTCATTTTTAAAATAATTATTATGAGCAGCATCGGCTTAAACACAAATACGTTTCGTATAACTGGAAAGTATCTTGATTTACTAAATGACTTTGTAGTAAAAGCAAAGGTTAATCAAGAGGTTGAAGAGGGACAGAAAGAACATCTGATTGATTTCATAACACAGATAAAGGATGAAAATAACACTCAGCCGCAATTTCAGTTATTATCGAATATAGTAGAACGAGAACTTCGGTTTGCTTCCAAAGATTTTGGAACTTATCTGGAATCAGTTATTGAAGACATCAAAGAAAACAATACCGAGCAGTTTTTGCCAAAGATTGAATTCCTGGCCGACGTCTTAGATACAGAGAACAGCGATGCTTTACTAAAAATCATGGGGGAATGATGGTTAATTACATTGATGGGGCGATCAAGGAAGCAATTGGCAGAGGACGAGCACTTATGTCCAAAATTCCAGGTTCAAGGACCCTGGGATCACATTTTTCATCCTTGGCTAATTTCGCCAACAATGAAATAGGCGAGATTATTGACGCTCTTGACAGACTTTATGGAGATACGGGCTATAGTGATCCTAAGAATCTTAAAACAAAGTTTTCAAGATTCAAGATGCTTTCTGGTATGCTCTCTAAAATAGAGAATATTGTTATAGCCGCGATGAGCAGAAAGTCTGCAGATGACGATTATGTAAATAAACTAGTGAAAGAAATTTGTAGCGAGATCAACTACCCGCTGCCATCTCCAGTGGCATCATGTCTATCACAGAAATATTATCACATTTACCCTGAATATGGTCTTATATGTATTCCATTGCTTGAATCAGAATTTGTATTGCATATTCCAGATCTATACCATGAACTTGGCCACCCACTAATTGAGCTGGATAATCCTAAAGTGGCTAAGTTTCAGAATAATTTGGGATACTTCAATTTGAGAGTAAAACAACATTTTGAAAAAGAGATTAGTAGAAGGGAGATGAATAAAATAAGTAAGGATATTAGCGATCCGATTTATATCTATAAAGATTCCTGGTTACAAAAATGGTCAGTTGAAATATTTTGCGATTTGTTTGCAACCTACACACTTGGGCCAGCATATCTTTGGTCAAATCTGCACATGTGCTCTAAAATGTCATGGGATGTATGTAAAACGCCTACACATGAAATTAGCACTCATCCAGCTGGTGATGCACGGATGCGCTGTTGCCTAATTGCATTGGAGCAAATAGGCTTTAATGAGGATGCTAAAGAAATAAGGGTGAAGTGGGATGAGTTTGTGCAAATAGTGGGGCAAACTAGAACAGAAGATTATTTTATTGCTTAC
>QFQM01000423.1 GCA_003243255.1 Flavobacterium psychrophilum
ATGGTTGACCACTTCTCTTTGTGCCTTGCAATCATTAAGTAGCCAATAATAAACCAGAAAAAAGTGTCTTGTTGTCGCGCCATATTTATTGTGTTTATTGTCATTAGCACAGGGCTGGCAATGGCGCAATCCCCGAAACAGGACTCCATCACCAATCGCTACGATAGCCTTGCTAAAATCAAACTGAACGAAGGCGATTCTTCCGGCAACCGCATCAACACCAAGTTCGATAGAACGCAATCCAAAATCAATAAACTATTCAATCCTAATCTCAACGAGTTAGTATCTAAAGATAAAGTCGAAAAGAAAAAACAAAGACGTGATTCGGTTCAGTTCTATAAGAGACTGGAAACACGAAAGAAGCAAGTCAAAGGCAAAATCGACAGTTTAGAAAAAATCCAACAGCCATCAGGCAAGTACACATTACAGTTGGATAGCCTGAACAAAGTGAAATACCTGGCGAAGAAAAATCAATTCGATCTCGACCCTAAGCAGGTAGCAAAACAAAAGCTGGATAGAAAGAAACAAAAGCGTGATTCTATTCAGTTTTACAAGAAATTAAATGAACAGGAAAAGATAACGAAAAACAAAATCGATAGCCTGCATCAGCTTAACCAGCCAACGGAAAGATATGTGCATCAGCTGGATAGTTTGAATAAAGTAAAGTTTGTGCCTCATAAAAGAGAGAGCCTGGCGCACAAAGCCGACAGTCTTAAATCCGTCAATCTGTCTACTGGTAACTATACCGGCAAGCTGGATAGCTTAAATCGACTTGATCCCAGCAAATACACAAAACAGGTAGATTCCAAAGCAGCCGATCTTCAAAACAAAATCAATCATCCAGCAAGTAAGATGGAAGGCGCTGTCAATGAAAAACTAAACCTCATGAACAAAGAAGGCGGAGCAGGAACCAACCTCCCATCTAATGCTTCTTTACCCCAATCCCAATTACCCAATACCCAACTTCCCAATGCCCAACTCCCCAACACCCAATTTAAAACAGATAATCCATTAGACGGTATCGATAACCCATTACAAGATCAGATAGGGAAGACGGGAATAGTAAATGAAAAGATCAGTGATGTGAAAGGCCTGCCGCAGGAGCAAATCAAGAAAGTAAAGTCCATCGATGAACTGCAATCGGCACAATCAAAGTTAGGTGAAGCCAATGCCATTACAGAAAAGGCTCAAAAAGATGTTCAGAACATAGCTAAAGGAGATTTGAAAGAAGTGAAAGAGCTTCCCAAAGCAGCTGAAGAGCAGGCTGGCAAATTAGGAATGGATGAACTGCAGAAAGAGACAGGGCAGTTTGAACAATACACTGATATGAATGATAAACTAAAAGATCCTGAAAGTCTCAAAGCAGAAGCCATGAAGCAGGCCACTATTGCTATTGATCACTTTGCCGGGCAGAAGGAAGTTTTGCAAGGTGCGATGGATAAGATGGGTAAACTCAAGAGTAAGTATTCTTCCTTGAACAGCCTCAAAGATATTCCTAAACGCAAACCCAATGAGATGAAAGGCAAACCGTTTATCGAACGTATTGTTCCAGGCATTGCATTCCAGATACAGAAATCGAGTGATGTTCTCCTAGACTACAATCTACTCATCGGCTATCGCATCACCGGAAGATTTACAGCAGGAGCCGGATGGAATGAACGCATCACCATCGGGAAACATGTAAGTATCTCTTTAGCAGATCGCATCTATGGCCCACGTGTCTTCGTCGATTTTAAAATAGGAAAAGGCTTTTCGGTTCGTACCGACATTGAAAAGATGAATACCTACGTTCCTTCCTTAACTTCCAATGGCTACAGTACCTCGGAAGAATACCGCGCATGGGTATGGAGTGCATTCATAGGAATAAAAAAGGAATACCAATTCATTAAAAAAGTAAAAGGCACCTTTCAGATTATGTACAACTTATATGATGATCATAATAATAGCCCTTATGCTGAAAGGCTGAATATGCGCTTTGGTTTTGATTTCCCTATAAAGAAGAAATTGAAAGCGAAGAAGGAGACTTTGTGATTACTATTTCATTTTATGAGTAAACCAATAAAACACAAATCTAAAAAAGAAAAGATTCGATCCAGAACCTTTACCGAAGTGATAAATGCTTGGGTTGGTGTTATTGGAATAGTTTTAGCGGCTATAGCTGTCTTTCCAACAATTACAAATTATATTGAAAAACCTAAAATCACCATAACGTATACATATATTAGATAACGAGTTTATGGCTGAAATCAGTGTTAAGAATGAGGGCACTGCAATCGCAAATGATATTTTCATACAATTGCAAACTTACAAGGGTGATCAAGTAAGTCTACCTTTTGCTGTTGCTTATCAAATTTCTACTAATGATAGTATTAATTGGGAAATTTTCATTTATTCCCTGGCTCCCGATGAACAAACTGGTATAAATATGATCAGCCCAAGTGTTGACAAATTTTTATCAATGGCAAGGGATTTGAAAGATAGAGGAATACTTATCCCCAACGGAGTTCCTAATATTGTTTCGGTCGATTATCGGGAAGGTAAGTGGGGTGATGTGATACCTCGCAAATCACCAGAATTTGATTCCTACTTGAAAACGCAACTAGATTCTCTTCTTTAAACATTGTCTTTCAAGAAGGCACACACCAATGTTCACCACGCGGAACAATCCTTCATAATCGTTAACATTCTTTCACAAAGTTTCATACTCTTTCACAAACGTGAATAAAGTGATATAGTCGTTTATAAACCTTCACCATGGCTAGTGGGT
>QFQM01000424.1 GCA_003243255.1 Flavobacterium psychrophilum
GCTCATGATGTCCCTCTGGGATGCGCTCCGGATGAATATGATGATCTCATATCAGGAACTTGTTCGCACCTTCCTTAGCAGTGGTATATGCGACACTGAAAGCGGATATAAAGAAGCCCGACTGGTAAAATCGGGCTTTTTTTTGGCACTCTGGCCTGAATGGAACATCCTACATTAGACGTTAAAATCTTACATCTAATTAGCCGAAAATACTAATGGACGACTAAGCGTCTTTGATTGCCTTTGTATGTTGTTGTTGTAACATTCTTTCGACCTAATCGTGCAGGCGGTGAACAGATTCAAAGTCCTTGCAGGAAAACAGGTGGTACTGTGTTTGATTGTCTGGCAGGAAAGAGTACCTCAACATCTAACTGTTGAGTATTAACTTAAAAAAATAACTATATGCATGATTTTAAAGGAAATAAAATCCCTCAATGATCATTGTAAATTTTGCTATAATTCGCCACGGTCTAAGTAGTGAGGTTTACGTTGAAAAATCATACAAAAATCAAGGCAGTGGATCTTTTTTGTGGAGCCGGGGGGTTAACGCATGGTCTCCAGCGTTCAGGCATATCCGTGACCGCCGGATATGATATCGAGGAATCCTGTCGTTATGCGTATGAAATCAATAACAACGCCAGATTTATAAAACAAGATGTAACTCATCTTTCAGGAAATGATGTTGCAAAGTATCTGGCTGGCGGCGATTACACCCTCCTTGCTGGATGTGCACCTTGCCAACCCTTCTCAACATATTCTAGAGCAAATATAAAACGAACTACTTCCCCTGACAAACGATGGAACCTTCTGGAAAGCTTTGGGCGCCTGATCAATGAGATCACTCCTGATTTCGTTACAATGGAAAATGTTCCTGGCTTGGCAGAACAGGGAGTTTTTAATGCGTTTTTAGCAACTCTTCGGCATAACGGTTATTCATTTGATTATAAAATCGTATTTTGTCCTGATTATGGAATGCCTCAAACTCGAAAAAGATTGGTATTAATTGCATCAAAAGTTAGCGAGATATCAATAATACCAGCTACGCATACTGCAGATAAATATGTCACTGTAAGAGATGCGATTGAGCATCTTCCTCGCATAACAGCAGGCGAAAAGGATAAAGTTGATCCTATACATCGCTCATCAATTCTAAGCCCTATAAACTTAAAGCGGATTCAATATTCAAAACCTGGCGGTTCTTGGCTGGATTGGCCGGAAGAATTAAGGGCTAGCTGCCATAGGAAAATGACAGGAAAAACTTATCCAAGTGTGTATGGACGGATGACATGGGATGAGCCATCACCAACAATTACTACTCAATGTAATGGTTATGGGAATGGTAGATTTGGGCATCCTGTGCAAGATCGAGCGATCAGCCTAAGGGAGGCTGCATTACTACAATCATTTCCTTTAGCTTATAAGTTTCATGATGATGAAAACCCGCTAAGCGTCGCTACATTAGCTAAAATGATCGGAAATGCAGTTCCGGTCAAGTTGGGAGAGATAATTGGCCAAAGTATAATTACCTCCTTGGCCAAATAAATATCATTGTGCAATCTTATAACCTTGTGCGGTTATGAAGTTTTCATAAGATAGGATTATATGGGCTAAGTATTCTTTGACTATATCAATCAACCGCCTAAAATCACTGGCTACATGGTTCGTACCACATTGTGTAAATGAAAGAGAACCATGAGCTAATTTGTTTCTTATTTCTTTAACTAGCCGAATAGGTCCTTTATCGTCTCTAAATGGAGCATTTACCTTTGTCCTAAGCGCTCTGGGAAGAGTGATATCAACACCTATACTCTTACTTATCCTTTCTATTTCTTTTAAGTCCCAATTACCTCCACCTCCCGGCGGGATCCTAAGTTCAAGAGGCTTTATATTTAATACTTGGTCAAATAGTTCTAACGCTTTCTCTAACCGTAAATCATTATTTATTGATTCAAAAGGGGCTGCTACAGATTTAACATACAGCTTCTTCATGTTTTCAGTTAGTAGAACCAGCTGCCCATTAATTCCTTGCGCCGCGTGCCGTTCGACAGCATCTATTAACATAGAGATCGTCGATTCGACCAAATTATACAAATGAAGATATATTCCAGAATACATTATCTTCTGCTGGTCAGGATTTATTTGGTACGGTGTTCCATTAACGCTGAATATAGCTCCTCCAGAGCCAATTGCAAGCTCAACATTATTCACCAATTCAAAATAGCTCTCGATATCAGCAACTCTTTCATCAAAAACATCTTTTACTAGTTGCATGATCAAGCCCTCTCTAAAAGAGCATCTCTAATATAACCAATTCTTCCCTGCAATCTTCTTATTGCGTTAGCACCATCAGAACGAATTTCAGCCTTAAAGGAATCACTTTCTAGTATTTCGTCAGTTTGTTCCTTCGTTACTTGAAGCGCACCATTAATTTCTAATGCTAAATGCGAGCCTATCGCTATGGACTCGAAACGAGTACGTGGCGTTGTTGAACCTTTAACCGTTTTCTTAAATCCGAGACGGAAACTTTGTTCTACGAACGATAGCATCCGAGAGAAACGCTCTCTATATTGCTGGGCCAGATCTGCATTATCCTTGAATGATTCATTCATTCTCTTTATATATCTAAATATAAATGGTGAAACATCATCTCTATATCCTTCAAGCCCATCGGAGTACGCAAAAAATCTAGTTACTAGTTCTTCTGGCTCTCGTTCTTTTTTTTGCTTTGCAGAAACAGGCGCTAGTTTGATAAATAATTCATTA
>QFQM01000425.1 GCA_003243255.1 Flavobacterium psychrophilum
AAAACGTTCTAACAACTGTAATTGCCTGTTTGCCTGATTATTTATAGCAAGGTATAGCCCCATAGCAAACATACCTTCCGCTTTGTCGCCCCTGCGCATGGCAAGCTCTGCCAGGTACAAATGCGCTCCTGATAAGTAAGGAGCAAGATCAAGCGATTTGAAGAACTGTTCTTCCGCTTCAGCGTATTTATTCTCCTGATAAAGAATAACTCCATGACGGAAGACCAGAACAAAATCCAGAGGAAATTCCTTTTTTGCTTCATTAAGTAATGCGTAAGCGCGATCATATTTCCCTTGCGAACTCAGTGCCCGAGCGAATGTATTGTAAAGTTGAGCACGATAAGGAGAAGGCTGGGCCATGCCTTTCTCAGATGCCAGCACGGCCTCCGCGTATTGCTTATTTTCATAGTAAGCTTTTGCTAACTCGGATAATGAGTAATAATAATTGGTGTCACGGGGATCAATACGGTGGAGCTCTTTGATAGCCAGATCAAAACGACCCGAGTCATACCATTTTTTAGCTGATGATATGCTTTTGCCGGAGTTAACTAATGAATCAATCTGGGCATTGCTTAAGGAACTAAAAAAAATAAGCAAACAGGAAATCAAGATAAATCGGTTGAGGAAGCTAAACATTTTGGGGTAGATTTTACTGTTGAAAGCGAAGTTAGGTATTGCAAACTTAATCGATCCAGCGAGTTTAGCTAATGATTAAACCAAGATTTTAATGTATTTTTTTTAAGAGTTCGGAAAGTTTTTAGGGTTCATTTGGTGGTGTTCATGTAATATTTTGTAATTCCCCGAAAAAAGTAAAGGCCGCATTGCTACGGCCTTTACTTTTTTCTCCACGTTCAATTAGTTTATAATCTGCACCGAGCTGGTGGAATCTTTTTTGAAATGGATCTGGTTTACGTTTTGTAACCTCAGGTCAGAATTATTTTTTATGGTACCGTTGAATTCGAAAACATCCCCTTGTATATAAACTTCGGAATGATTCAGGTCGGCTTCCAGTTTGTCGGCCACATCACCATTATAAGAAATGTAGGAATCAATAGCCGAAATACGAAGATGGCTCAGGTGGAGCTCCGAGGTGACATACAGCCGACTTTCATTTAAACTCATGACCATCGATTTTCCATCGAAGTCATCAATAGAAAACGTGGAGTGATCGGCACGTATTGTTTTCAGCAGCTGTGCATCTTTTAATTTAATGACGGCATGCAGGTTATTCCCGTTCTCTCCGAAAGCGACCTGGTCAATGAATAACGTATCTGCTGATTGGTGAAATTTTACTCTTGGTGCCGATTCGTTTTTATTTCGAAACACTTGAAAGGACAGGGAGTCGCTCTTTTCGATAGCTATGTTAATGGATTCGCGGATCACCAGTACCTGGAAAGGTTGAAGAGTTGCGTTCACTTCCCTCACCGTATTGGGTGAGTAGTGCGTCTTCCCATCGTGCAGTTTTCCAAACAATCTCAACTCCAGCGCCCCTGCTATAATGAGAATAGAGAAACTGCCCATGATAGAAAATAATATAATGTTGCCTGTTTTCATGTATTACGAATTGAGTTGTTCTAAATGTTTTTTCAGATCGGAAGAAGTGATGCCCAGCAGAGAAGCTTGCTTGATAAAACCAGGTAATACATCGCGAAAGAATTCTTCTTTCTTGCGTTCCATGATTTTGTTTCGTGCCTCTACGTTCACAAAATATCCGATACCTCTTTTGTTTTCGATGATGTCTGCGCTTTGCAATTCGTTGTAGGTTCTCATAATGGTATTTGGATTTACTCCCATATCGGCCGCCAGCTCTCGTACAGACGGAATTTTTTCTCCGGGTGCCAGTAGTCCGTTGGCAATCTGATCAGTAAGTGAATCAGCAATCTGAAGAAAGATGCTTTTGTTATTATTAAATTCCATCTCAGGCCTCCTTTTCCTTTAGTTTGAAATAAGCACCTGCCAGAAGGCCTGCATCCATCAACACAACAAACCAGGTGACAGCCGTTAACGCGGATTCAGGTGAATCGATGAACAGTAATCCTTTTTCAGCAGGCTCGTAATTTTTAAAATTGGCAATCTCTGCAAAGAAATAGATCAGAAGCCCATTGATAATGATAAGGATGGCCAGCGTAAACAGGGTTTTGATGAGCGGGCTTTTTGCAAAGGCAACCGAACCTGTAAAGGGGATAATGAAAATACTGGACAGTAAGCTGATAAACAGGGTAAGCCACGTTCCTTTCATGCCAGCAGGGTGAACGGGTAGGGAAGGGAACTCGAATAATTCACTCGCCTTAAGGTCATAACCCTCTGCCAGGGCTTTAACCAGACTTCCTTCGATCAGGTAAATGAGGTAAAAGAGAATGGGAACAAGTACTACAAACAGTACTACCCGAAGGATCAACTCCACAGCAAATTTCTCTGCCGGTGAGGCCGGTACCATCAGGTAAGCATATGTTTTTTCCTTTGAACGGAATGCGGTGAAAGACGAGCCTGCACAGATAACTCCCCCGGCAATAAAGATAACTACAAACAAAGCCTGATACGGTTCGACAGATCGTAGTTCAAAATTCTGTGAAGCCTGAAACAGTAGTAACAGTAGTAATAGTAGGCCGCAGTAGCCGGTTATGGCCAGCCAGATGAGGCGAGTGTTATGCAGCCAGCTTTGCCGAAACAACAAAACAAATCGGGATAAACTAAATGTATTATTCATAGACTATACAGCTTGAGTAGGAGAGGTGTTGAACAATGACTTGCCTTTGGTGACA
>QFQM01000071.1 GCA_003243255.1 Flavobacterium psychrophilum
GCGACCGACGAAATAGAGCAGTCCGGCAGCATTCCAATAAATTTGATCTTTAATGTTTATAACCGCTACTCCTGTAATTTTTTTTGGTGGTGATCAAAGTCGCTAATTAATTCGTTTAGTTTTGACAAACGTCAAAACAGCCATTAAATGTTCGACTGTAGTACCTGACAACGCTCGGTCAGGGATTTTTCATTTATTATAATAACTAAATAATGTTTTAAAAATAGTTTTACATCTCTGTCTTAATTTATTTTCTGATAAGAATGATTAAAATACTTTAGTATGAAACCTTTTACTTTTGACCAGATTCCAAAACTAATGGGGAAACTCTTTGACAAGATGGATAACATCGAGTCGTTACTCCTAAGCTTAAATCATTTGCCCAATGCGCATGATCAGATTCTGAACATTTCCGAAGCTGCGGCATTACTCAATCTTTCTGTCGCAACGATTTATTCAAAAGTCAGCAGGAATGAAATACCAGTCTGTAAGAAAGGCAAAAGATTATATTTCTATAAATCTGAACTTACAGACTGGATAAAATCGGGTAAGATTGCCACTGATCAGGAAATTATGAATAGGAGATAGGTTGACAACCTCACAATAACTTTAATCTCTCAGCAGCCTCCCTTTTCCTTTGATCCACAACTTTTGCATAGATATGGGTAGTCTTTACATTTTTATGTCCAAGCATTTTTGATACCGTAAAAATGTCAGTACCTTCCGCGATCTGCAAGGTAGCATACGTATGCCTGAAACAATGGAACGTTATGTGCTTGCTTATTCCAGCTGCCTCAACCCAAAGTGGCACAAGCCGGTCAAAATCCCATTTTTTTAGTCCGGGGAACACTAATTCTTCTCCTTCAATTCGGGTTCCAAGAATCTCGTAGGCCTGTTTGGAAATCGGCAGCGTTTCCTGTTTTTCGGTTTTCTGTTGTGCGAAACGGATGTAATATCCTTCGCTAAGCGTGTGTTCGAGTTCCCTCCATTTGAGCTTTGCGATGTCAGAATACCTGAGGCCGGTTAATATAGAAAACAAGCTTACACGTTTAACAATCTCTTTTTTGCAGGGTGTCTTAAATAACGAAATGGCTTCCTCCTTAGTTAGATAATTGCGTTGGGATTCTTGCTCTTTGATACCTTCAATCCCGGCATTGACATCAAACTGTAGCAGACCTTCCTTATATGCTTTTTTAAGTGTTGTCTTTAGTTTGTTGAAATAAGAGAGTGCGGTATTTCGCGCTATTTTATTTCCGGTATTCCTGCGGTTTTTTGCATTGAGTAAATACTCTCTGTAATCATCAATAAAGGATATGGTAATATCTTGGAAGGTAATTATTCTTCCGCCGGTAAAATTTTCAAAGTGGCATATGGCGGTATCCCAAATGTCCCAATTTTTGCCCACGCGCTTATCACCTTGTTTTTTGAAATATTGAAGGAAAGGCCGTTCGCTGATTTCTTTCAGCCGAATCTGTTCCAGCTCAAAGGGCGTATATATAAATTCTTTATTTACTTCGTTACGTCTGCGTGTACAGATAAGCTCCGCTGTCCGCATATTTTCCGAGTTGGCCAACTTTTCACCAAATCCTTTGGGCTTATCGA
Organism: Flavobacterium psychrophilum; assembly: GCA_003243255.1. The sequence goes on from QFQM01000071.1 coordinate 1,603, forward strand.
AGATGTATAAATTCAGGAATTCCCTACGGGTTTTCTGTCCTGTTTCCGGGTTAAATACCTCCGGATAGAAATCTAAGTAAAGCGATTGCCTTCCTTTACTGATTGCTTTGCTTCTCAATGTTACACTTACCCTTTTCATATTTCTACTGCATTAAATATTGTATCTAAATCTGCTTTCGGAACATAAGTAAATTTCCCTATGCTGTATTTTATAATCCCATGGCGGTGTATCAAATGATACAGCGCAGCAGGCGATATACTGAATTCTGCCTGTGCCTGGCCTATGGTATAGCAATTATCCATGCCCGGGAATGCCTGTACCGGCTGTAGGGTCTGCTCGATGATCGGTACAGCAAAGAAACCTTCAAGATCACATTTTTTAATAACCGTACGCGTCCCGAATTTCGCAATGTTCAGATATCCACGGTCAATTAACCGGTAGATTGTCCTTCGGCTTATTCCGAAGAGTGTACTCGCCTGGGTGATGTTAAGGAATTCCCTTAGCTTAATTTTCTCAAGGTCGGCATTAATTACTTTGATGGTTTCGATGTTACTGATCTCCACTTTTTCCTTACGTACTGCGGCTTTGTAAGCCCGGCTGTTGCATTTGTGGGAACAGTACTTTGTCTTTGTTGTTTTGGCTGTGAATTCCTGCAGGCAGAAATCACAGATCCTTTTAATCCTGATGTTGGTGCTCATATGCGACTATTTTGTGCCTCACTGTGCCTAAGTGTGTCTCTGTGTGCCATGTTTTCGCCTCAAAATTGATCACGGTGGCCGTTTTCAAAATCAGATACAACCGGGGTACAAACTTTTTCCAACTATCACCAAATAAAGATAAAATGGCTAAAAATGAAAAACTAGTTAAATTGCTGTTTTATAACAATTTAACTGGTTTTGTTTGTGTTGTTTTGTGATGTTTTGCGCCTGCTATTTACCGATGCAGAAATTAGCAAAAATATTTCCAAGTAACTCATCATTAGTAACCTGTCCGGTGATTTCACCGAAGAAATATAGTCCCTGTCGGATGTCTATAGCCATGAGGTCAGCGGGTAGGCCGGATTGAAGCCCGAACTGTACTTTTTGAATTTCTTCTAATGCTTTTAGAAGAGAATCGTAGTGGCGGGTATTTGTTACTATCGTTTCATTATTGCGAAGCGCACCTGTATTAACAAAAGAAAGGAGTTTGTCTTTTAATTCTTCAACACCAATGTTGTCTTTAGCAGAAATAAGTAATAACTCAGGGATTACATTAAGAATTTCACTTTTCTGCTCATGGCTAAGTTTATCAGCTTTATTGCCAATAATTACCGATGGCTTTAAAGGGAACTGATTTTTTACTTTTTCGATTTCAATTTTCAGTTGATCTAAAGAAGAATTATCAACTGTCAGCTGATAACCGTCAACGAGGTAAACAACGACCTGTGCCTGTTCGATTTTTTCGAAGGTTTTTTTAATTCCTATGCTTTCTACAACGTCCTGCGTTTCTCGTATACCGGCAGTATCAATAAATCGGAAGCCAATACCATTAATTACCAATTCATCTTCTATGGTGTCGCGTGTTGTTCCGGCAATGTCTGATACGATAGCACGTTCTTCATTAAGCAAAGCATTCAATAAGGTAGACTTACCAACATTCGGTTCACCAACAATAGCAACAGGAATTCCGTTTTTAATGACATTCCCTACTGCAAATGAATCTATAAGTCGTTTCAGCACAAAAACAATACGTTCTAAAAGTTCATTGAATTGAGAGCGGTCGGCAAATTCAACATCTTCTTCTGCAAAATCAAGTTCAAGTTCGATTAGAGAGGCAAAATTCAGCAACTCTTCACGGAGTTTAGCTATTTCATTAGAAAAACCTCCGCGCATTTGCTGCATTGCTATCTGGTGCGAAGCTTCATTATCTGATGCGATAAGATCGGCAACTGCCTCGGCTTGGGAAAGATCAAGTTTGGCATTCAGGAAGGCACGTAATGTGAACTCACCCGCATTGGCCATACGGCAGCCTTTCCTAAGCAAAAGCTGAATGATTTGCTGCTGTATATATGTTGATCCGTGGCAAGAGATTTCAACAGTATTTTCTCCTGTATATGAATTTGTTCCTTTAAATAAAGAAAGCAATACCTGGTCATAGGTTTTATTGTCGTCTACTATATGCCCAAGGTGTAATGTATGTGTCTTTTGTTTGGTGATATCTTTTCCGTTAACAGAAACGAATACCTTCGAAGCTATTGTTATAGCGTCCGGTCCCGATATTCTTATGATGGCAATAGCCCCGGATCCTGAAGGGGTAGCAAGAGCAACTATGGTGTCTTGTAGTATCATTTTGTATGATTTTTTGCAAAGATAAGCCTATTTACCGCACTAAATTTGTGCTTTGCCGCATTTTTTATTACGGTTAAAATTCCCGTTATATATTTGCTTCATCAAATCGGAATAATTATGGAAAACAAGATATTTTATTCGGTTAGCATCAACGTCCTTTTATTTTCAAAGGGAAGTTGTAAAGAACAAGTTAAATGCTTTTTTGAATTGGCATTAAATTAATAATTTTAAGCAACTAAATTTTTTATATGAAAATCAATTTACTACGTTTATCAGCCCTAGCAGCCATCATGTTTATGGTATCATGTACTCATGATGACGACAGACCATCAGGTGATGGAATTCAATTGAATAGTGATTCGCAAACCCTTACTACGCGAGTTAAGTATGACAATGCCGGTGTATTATCTATGAGAGATGAAGGCGGTGCTTCAGGAAGAACTGACCAGACTGCAGGTACTTTACCACTTGTACTTGTTGCAGAAGTTGCGCCCCCTACTTACAACGGTACGACACTTAAAGCTACACACGTTGCAATTAACGGTAACTATGCTTACGTATCTTATAATATTGAGGGTGAAGCATATGGTGGAGCTATCGACGTAATTAATATTTCTAACCCAAACACGCCACAGCTTGTAGTTCAGGCAATGTTGCCAAACACAGATGTGAGCAGCGTAAGATTTGATAGCGGTGTACTTTACATTGCAGGTGCAAGAAGTACAGCTGCTTTCCCTACAGCAGGAACAGCTGCTTTTTCAGGTGTAATGCCTCTTAACGGTGGACTTGTTACTACAACGCTTAATCAGACTTCTCTGGCAGGTAACACAGGAACTTCTGTAACATCATCTACATCTAAATATTATGCTGTATCAGGTAACAATGGTTCATTATATCAGCTTAATAAGACATCAAATGCTGTTGAAATGACTATTCCTTTGGCAGATCTTAGAGCAGTAGGATACAACGATAATAAAATAGTTGTATTGAGCGGAACTCAGGGAGTAAAGGTTTATAATGCAAACGGTCTTACTCAGTTGCTTTCTTTCCCAACATCTCAGGATGTTCAGAATGCAAAAAGAACTATCGATTTCCTTGGAACAACTTCACTACTTGTATCTGAAGGTTACAACGGACTTGGTGTATACAACATCGCTACAGGTGTAAAAACACAAACTATCCCTGTACCTACAAACGTATCTGGTGTTAGTGCTAATGATATTACTACAAATGCAGTTTCAGTAAACAATTCAAATGTGTTTGTTGCTAATGGTGGTGCAGGTATGTACATCTATAAAAACACCAACTCAGTATTAAGCTTCCTTGGATCTATCTCACTTAGCGGAAACAGTTCTTGCAACTACCTTACAAGTTCAGGTGACTATATTTTTGCAGCAATGGGTAACGGAGGTCTTAAGATCGTGAAAATGGTATCAAGTACAGTTGATTGTACATCATTCCCTCTGTACACAGGTTCTAATTATTTGAATGTTAACTCAGGTGAAACAAAACAATATCAGGGAGCTGCAGCACTTACAGGTGTAAATGTTAATGCTAACCTTACATGGTGTGGTTCACTTTCAGTATCTCAGGGTCTGAATGTAAACAGCGGAGGTACATTCTACATGAAAGGTGCTCTTGCTCAGGGATCAGTACTTACGCCAAACAATTCATTAAACGTAAACAGCAATGCTACGCTTAAGATAGAAGGTTCGGTAGTAGTATATGGTAACATGATACTAAACAGTGGTGCTAAACTTGAGTTTGTTGGTTCAGGTTCTTCAATAACAATCTTTGGAACTGTAACTAAAGGTAGCAATGTTACTATAACAGGTACTTATGTAGATACTTTTAATAAGCTATAATAAATTCGAAATACACAACAACGTTGAGGGCTGCCATTAGGCAGCCTTCTTTTTTTTAACAAAAATCTGACAACGAAAATGTAAGAAGGCGCGTTATTTTCCGTATATTTATATATACCAATAACCGCTATTATGAAACAAATTCTTTTCCCTACCGATTTTTCGGAAGCTGCCCAAACAGCTTTCATTTATGCACTCAGGTTTGCCGATTCCTTTGATGCTGAGCTGGTAGTGCTGCACGTATATGATTTGCCTATTGTTGAGACTCCGCCATTGCCGGAATCGACAAAAGAGATTTTTGATATAGTGGAAATGAATCAGTTTGAAAGTTTCAGGGAACAACTGCCTGAATTGCATCAGATAGCGGAAAGAAGAAACCTGGGACATGTAAAAATGAGAAACGTTCTTTTATATGGAGACCTCATTTATAACATAAACAAAGTGTGTGCCGATGAAGATATAGACCTGATTGTAATGGGTACTAAAGGCGCAAGCGGATTAAAAGAAACATTTTTAGGATCGTCTACTGCATCGGTTATTGCAAATGCTAAAGTGCCTGTTCTGGGTATTCCTGCCGAAGCAGAATATCATCCAATAAAAAGTATTGCTTTTACAACGCAGTATAAGGATAAAGATAATGATGCCCTTGCCCGAACACTCGAAATTGCAAAGAAATTTGAAGCGTCAGTACTGTGCTTATATATTAAAAATGCAGATGATCCCGAGGATATTGAAGAAAGGATAAACGAATGGAAAATATATTACCGTAGTGAAAAAATAGATTTCTTTAATATAGCCGGTGATCATATCGAACAGACAATACTTGACTTTATTCAGAACCAGCATGTAGGTATGCTGGTAATGCGTACGCACAAGCGAGGATTCTTTGAAAGCCTTTTCCATCGCAGCCTCACAAAAAAAATGGCCTATCATACTAAAATACCGCTATTGGTATTTCATGAGGGCTAAAAGAATGCATCCTGCTACGGCAGGATTTCTGTTTTTAATTTTGTGATTGATGTGTGTATGGAATTCTACGAAAAACGAAGGGAAGCTTTTTTACACGATTTAAAAAAGCTTACAACCCGTTATAACATAATCAGCGCTTCAAGGCTGCTGATAGCAGTTGCTTTTCTTATTTTGGGCTATTATAGCCTTAAAGCTGAAAAGCCTTTATTTCTTCTCTGTGGTATGGCTTTTTGCGTGGTAGAATTTATCCTTCTTATGAACAGGCATGTACTTGTCCGAAATAAAAAACTAAGGGCAGAGGCATTAGTAAAGATCAATAAGGATGAAACGGACTATCTTAACGGTATTTCTATTCCTTTTAATGATGGAGAAGAGTTTGAGGACCATTTTCATCCTTATTCCTATGATCTTGATATTTTCGGGCGTAAATCGCTTTTTCATAATCTTAACCGTACTAAGACTTTCAGGGGAAACCATAAGCTGGCAGGCTTACTGAAGGGGCTTTTGCCTAATGATGTCATACTTCAGAATCAGAAGGCAATAAAAGAACTGTCCGGTAAACCAGAGTTCCGACAGGAAGTAATGGCTCTTGGAATGGTGAATCAGGACAATAAAGCTGTTTACAATCGCCTTATCACATGGGCCAATAGCGGAATAGGTAAATTGCCTCCTATATCAGCGGGTTTGCTATATTTAGGACCAATTGCATTTGTATCTTCCTTTTTAGCCTATATACTGACGGGAAATGGATTATTTGGCGATATAGCAGGCTGGTGTTTTGGCTTTAATCTATTGCTTACATTACTACATCTCAAAGATGTGAAATCTGAGATTAAACACATTACTGAGATAGATGAGATTATTCATCACTATGGCCTTATCATTAAAGAGGTTGAAAATGAATCTTTTGAATCTGAAAAACTTAAAACATTACAAAGTGTATTCGTCAGGGAAAATAAGAATGCATCCAAAGAGATAAAAAAACTTGCTGTACTTTTCTCAAGGTTAGACAGTATCAATAACGTTTTTGGCGCATTACTGTTTAATGGTGTCATAGTATTCCATTTGCATTCGCTTAAGGCGTTGTGGAAATGGAAACAACAACATGCAGCCGATATAGTATTATGGCTGGAAACAATAGCTGAAATAGAAGCTTTGGGTAGTTTTGGCAATATGTATTACAACAATCCTGATTTTGTCTTTCCGGAATTAAATACAGAATATACTATTGAATTCAAAAAACTTGCGCATCCGCTCATTCGCAAAGAACAAAGGATAGGTAACAGTATAAGTTTCGACAAAGATTTTATGATACTAACCGGATCCAACATGTCGGGTAAAAGTACATTTCTCCGTAGTCTTGGCGTGAATATGGTACTTGCGGGTGCAGGAGCTCCCGTATGTGCAGAGAAGGCAACCATTCATCCATTGCCGGTCCTTGTATCAATGCGATTGTCTGATTCACTTTCCGATAATGAATCGTATTTTTTTGCCGAGGTTAAACGTCTTAAATACATTATCGATTTGCTGGCAAATAAAAGAGCCTTTGTTTTGCTGGATGAGATACTAAAAGGAACAAACTCTGACGACAAGCGCAGCGGAACTGTGAAGGTCATTGAAAAAATGCTGGAACTTAAAGCTGTTGGCGCCATTGCAACACATGACATAGAAATTTGCGCCCTTACAGATGAATATCCTTCAAAATTAGTAAACCGCTGTTTTGAAGCTCAGATCGTAAACAATGAGCTTTATTTTGATTATCAGCTTCGTGATGGAGTATGTCGCAATAAAAGCGCTACTTTTCTGATGGAAAAAATGGGTGTTATATAATTCTTTATTTAAAAATGAAAAAATTACTATTTGTAATACTAATCCCTTTTTTTGCATTTTCTCAGGAAGATTTTGATAAAATTCCAATGAAAGGGAAAATATCAACATATACCATAAACAGAATTTCTGGTGATAGTCTTCAGCCAAAATATGAACCTGTAGAAAAAGTTGTGTTTGATAAACAAGGGAGAATAATATCGTCTTCAAAGCATCGTAATTTAGGAAGAGGTCGAGTAAGGAGTATTTCAACAAGTGTTGTAAACAAATTAAATGTCTATAAAGATAATAGCCTGACCAATTATAAATGTAACTGTGAGGATATTAATAGCTTTGTGCAAAAGTTTGTAATAAGGAATAAAGAAGAATTAAAAAACCAGCCTCGCGGAGGGACACCAAACCAACCTACAAAATTTGTGAAGATAACCTTATTTGATAAAAATAATAATCCAATAAGTGTAAGCGATTATTCTGAATCAGGATATAAAAAATCTGAAGTAAAATCAACTTTTACAGCTAATAAAGTGACACGAATGGAAAGGTATAATTTTGATGATGTAATTGATGAAACCTGGATAATTACATACACTAAATCAGGAAAGAGTGAAGAAGTCCGTAACAAAAACATATATGGTGGAGATGATAAGTATATATATGTCTACGATACTGATAATAATCTTTTAGAAATTATGGGTTATACTAATGGCGGGCTGAAAGAACATACCAGATTTACGATTGTGTATAAAGATAATTACAGAGAATTTATCAGTCATAATATTTTAAACGACACCAAAAAAACTACCAAAATTATATATTATAACAACAAAAAACTCGAAACAAGGCATCTTGTTTTGAATTACAACGGAGAAATACAAACGAGAAAGGATTATACTTATGATGATAACGGAGTTCTGGAAAGTGAAACTGTTTATTACAATGATAAAGACATCCCTTCTGTTAAATTAGAATATAAGCTCGATAAAAAGGGCAACTGGATTGAACTAAAAAAAACAGAATTATTGTACATACAGAATAAAGATACAACGATACCTCAATTTGATGTTACTAAATACATCCGTAATATTGAATATCTTAAGTAGCATTTATCGGTGCCTTATTAACACATAACGAATTCTTAATTAGTGTGTTATTGTTTTTTGTTGTTAGTAACTTTATAGGAGTATTAACTGCAAAAAAAACAACATTATGCCATTTCTAACAACAAACTCAGTAAGTTTATCGGGAAGCTCCGAAGAAGTGGAGCTATTTTATAAAGATGTTGGCAGGGGAAAGCCAATCATATTAATCCACGGCTGGCCTCTTAACCATGAGATGTGGGAATATCAGCTAAATGAACTGCCAAGGTACGATGTAAGGGTAATAGCTTATGACAGGAGAGGTTTTGGTAAATCGTCGAGGCCCTGGGATGGCTATGACTATGATACATTTGCTTCTGATCTGAGGGCTTTTATCGATCAATTAGACCTTGAAGATGTTACGTTGGTAGGCTTTTCAATGGGTGGTGGGGAAGTAGCCCGTTACCTGGCGAACCACAATCATGACGGGAGGGTGATACGTGCAGTGCTTGTTGGATCTGTTACGCCTTTTCTGCTCAAAACCGTCGATAATCCACACGGTATACCTAAGGAACAATTTGATTCTATGAAGAATGACCTTGAAGAAGACCGCGCAAAATTTTTAGCGGCTTTCGGTAAAACATTCTACGGTTATCATACATTCAACCATCCTGTGAGTGAGGAATTCCTTCAGCATAACCTCACGAGATGCCTCAATGCGGCCTTATATGCTACCGTTAAATCAATGGATGCCTGGTCGACGACTGATTTCAGGAATGACCTTACTAAAATTAAAGTTCCACTGCTTGTAATTCACGGTAGGGAAGATGAGACCGTTCCTATTGAAATTTCGGCGGAAGAAACTGTTAAGCAGGTACCGCATGCCGAATATGTAGTTTATGATGATGCACCACATGGCTTGTTCTATACGCATAAAAATAAATTCAATGAAGACCTCCTGACGTTTGTGGGAGGCCATGCCATCGAATCCTATCATAAATATAAAGGGTTTTAAGCTCTGTAATAAATCAAAACCCGTAACAACTTAATGTTACGGGTTTCTATAAAAAAGGATTGGTTAAATAGCGATCTTAGTTGTTAAGCATTACCGGCATAACCAGCATGGTAACAGTTTCACCTTCGTCAAGGCCATCAACCGGGGTAAGGATACCCGCACGGTTAGGTAATGACATCTCCAGCATGATCTCATCACTCTGAAGGTTTGTAAGCATTTCCGTAAGGAAACGCGAGTTAAAGCCTATCTGCATATCATCTCCCTGATAATCACATGTCAAACGCTCTTCAGCTTTGTTTGAGTAATCGATATCTTCAGCAGAAATATTTAATTCAGTACCAGCAATCTTAAGTCGTATCTGGTGTGTAGTCTTGTTAGAGAAGATAGCCACACGACGTACAGAGCTTAATATCTGGGTTCTGTCTATAAGCAGTTTGTTAGGGTTTTCTTTTGGTATTACAGCTTCGTAATTAGGGTATTTACCATCGATAAGGCGGCAGGTCAATACGTAGTTGTCAAAAGAGAAAGTTGCATTCGAATCGTTGTATTCGATCTTAACTTCGGCATCCGATGAACCAAGTATACCTTTAAGGATAGTAAGTGGTTTTTTAGGCATAATGAAATCAGCAACCTGAGAAGCCTTTACATCAGTCCTTGAGTATTTTACAAGTTTGTGAGCATCAGTAGCAACAAATATCAATCCTTCCGGAGAGAACTGGAAGAATACACCTGACATAACAGGTCGTAAATCGTCGTTACCGGCTGCAAAAATGGTTTTGCTTACAGCTGTAGCCAATACCTCTGCAGGAACAAGGGTAGAAGAAGGGTCTTCAAGCGTTACGGCTTTAGGGAATTCTTCACCTGCTGCATAAGCAAGGGCATATTTACCTGAATTAGAGCTTATCTCTATAGTATTGTTGTCTTCTACTGTAAAAGTAAGCGGTTGCTCAGGGAACGTTTTTAAAGTTTCCAATAGCAGTTTTGCCGGAACGGCAACACTTCCTTTGCTGTCTGAATCTATTTCTAAAGTAGCAGACATTGTAGTTTCCAAATCCGAAGCAGACACTTTTAATTCAGTGCCGTCTAATTCAAACAGGAAGTTATCAAGTATAGGCAGCGTATTGTTGCTGTTGATTACACTTCCCAAAACCTGCAATTGTTTTAGCAAATATGAACTGGATACTATAAATTTCATCTCTTTTTCGTTTATTTAATTATAAAATCTATGGATTTTACGTTTCACAAATATATCGTAATCAAATTAAATAGTGCAATATTTTTTATTAACACTACTTGGCATATTTCTTTTTCCTGAGGTAAGTAAACAGGAATCCGAATACAGCTAAAATCACTATTGGTAATCCGACAGTTATAAACTGAGCAGCTGTATAATTTTCGTGAACTTTTTGTGTGTCGAGTAATGGAAGGTTCACATCCTTGCTTCGGATGTTAATAAGTCCTTTGTCATCCAGGAGGTAATTTACGCAATTCATAAGGAAACCTTTGTTGTCATAAAGCACACCTGTCCATTTGTCGTACCCCAGCTCTAACGGTTCAAAATTCTTGTCAAGGCTGTTTTTGGCAATATCACCGTCAGAGATAACAATCATCTTTCCGGCTTTATCTTCTTTTTTGAATGATGGGTCTTTAAAAGGAAGGACACGGTTCTCAAATGCAGAATGGAATTTACCTTCAAGCAGTACGGCTATCGGAACGAAACCTTTGCCGGCATAGTCTTTAGGGCTTGTTTCTTCTTCAACCATCGAAAGCTTTATCTCGGTAGGCGTACCAATTTTCCTTGAATATTGCGATGATCTCAAAAGTACCGTTTTATCAATACCATTCTTAAGCGTATCGATGCTGTTGGCAAATTCAAACCTGATACCGTCCATGTTTTTTACGATAGGGTTTTTTGAGTCAGGGTAAACAAACGGTGAGAATCGCCACGGATATTCCTGAAACTGTGTCTCACTGCCCTGAGCGCCTGTTGCCAGTTTAATGCGGGTAGCAACTTCGTCTTTAACAAGGTCCGGGTTAATCCTGATACCATACTTAAAGAACATATCATTTAGGTTCAGGTCACGCGGAAAAGCCAGGGTATTACCTGTTTCGTTGTAAAGGCTGTCCATTTCTATCTGAACGGCATCTACCATCCAAAGTGCTTTACCGCCATTAACAATATACTGGTCAAGTACTTGTTTTTCCTCTTCTGAAAAAGCTTCTGTAGGTTTTGCTATAACAGCAAGATCAAAACCTTTAAGCATTTTTAAGGTGCCTTCAGGATTTTTGGCAACCGAATCCAGTGTAAAAGGAGCGATGTAATAGCTTTCCCTTACGGTTCTGATAAAATCACCTATCAGTCTGTCGTTCATTTCGCCATTACCTTTTATAATGGCAACTTTCTTTTCTTTTTCTTTAATTACTTTGTTGATGGCATCGGTAACCGCATATTCAAGGTGCTGAACCGAACTCACTACCTTTTCGGCGGTTGATGCGCCAAGCATATTTTTAAGCAATGGGAACTTTACAGTTTTCTTTCCGTAATTCGCCATTGCCCACGGGAATACCAACTCCTGTGATTGCTTGCCTTTATCATCTACAGTAACACTTACAGGGGTCATGCCCATTTTGTAAAGTTCCTGTATTGCCTGATCGCGGCCGTCTTCATCCTTAAGAGGATTGGTAAAGTTGAAAACAATATTAGAGTTACGTGCATGGAACTCTTCCAGTAATTGTTTGGTTTCATCCTGAAGCCTTTTAAATTCACCGGGGAACTGGCCTTCAAGGAAAACGTCTATATATAACGGATCTTTTACTTCTTCAATAACACTTATTGTTGCAGGAGAAAGCGTGTAACGCTGATCCTGTGTAAGGTCAAAACGCTTATAGAAATAATATCCGCCAAAGTTTACAGCAAGCAAAATTATAGCTGTTAACGCAAGCTGTTTCAGGTTGTTCTGTTTTACGGTTGCCTGTTGTGTTTGTTTAACTTCTTCCATTACCCTTTAAGCGATTTAAGTTTGTAAACAGTTAACGACAGGAACAATACAGCTATACTGATAAAGTAAATAACATCTCTGGTATCTATTACACCGCGGCTCATGCTCTTAAAATGGTAATCCATACCAAGAGAGGATACAAAGCCCTTAAGGTTGCCTATGTAGTTTGCAACGCCTTCAAATCCGAAATAGAATATAAAACATACGAATACAGATACTATAAACGCAACAATTTGATTATCTGAAAGGGTAGAAGTAAAGATTCCAATAGCTGTATATCCTGCGATAAGGAATAACAAACCAAAATAAGAACCTAGTGTACTCCCCATATCAATATTTCCTTCAGGGTTACCAAAATAAGAGATTACCATCACATAAATGATCGTTGGCAGTATGGCTAAAACAATTAATATAAGGGCACCAAAGAATTTGCCGTTTACTATTTCCCATACACTAAGAGGTTTAGTAAACAACAATTCTATAGTTCCCTGTTTTTTCTCATCAGAGAAACTGCGCATGGTTACTGCCGGGATAAGGAATATAAGTATCCATGGAGATATGGTGAAAAACGGGCTCAGATCGGCAAAACCACTGTTTAATATGTTGAAATCACCCTCAAACACCCATAAGAAAAGGCCGTTGAGAAGCAGGAAAATAGCAATAACCAAATAACCTATCGGCGAACCGAAAAAGGATTTGATCTCACGTAATAACAATGCTTTCATGTATATGTTTTATATTTTATTCTAAAGTAACCAGTTTGTTTACGCTCCAGGCCTCCGGTTTTTGGTTAAAGAGCTGCTTAGTAAATGCCCAAACCTCAATAAACAGTTCTGATTGACGGTATTTCTCCAGGTCAGCTTCGTCCTCCCAATAGCTATAGGTAAAAAATACGGTAGGGTCGTTCCTGTCCTGATATAATTCTAAGAAACGGTTTCCGGGAAAATTTCGTATCTGTTCCTTAACCTGTTCAAAATTATCAAGAAAGGCCTCAACCTTATCTTCGTAGAATCCCATTTTTACTATGCGTACAAACATACAGTTATTTTCAATTTAAATTTCAAATCACAAATGACAAATTTCAAGCCGTTATCTATCGAATAATCCAATAATCTAACAGTCTGAAAATCTACTTAAAAACCACATTGATGACATCCCTGAATTTGAGTCCCAACAGGGTAGTTGCTGATCCGACGGTTTGAGGATTACTGCGGTATATGGCTATTTCCAGGAATCCGGCCTCATTAAATATCGCAAGCTTATCGCCTTCATAATCTTTTATCGAAAAATTTTCCCTGATAACAAAGTCGGAGTAGTTAGCACGTACAGATTTAATAGTCTTGGTACTGAATTTAATTTCAAACTCTCTTCCTTTAGCAGTGTCTTTAACGAGCTTTTGCGAAATATTGGTCACGCAGTTACCAAAATGGTCTACATAAGCAATATAACCCTTTATAGAACTTTGATCAGCAGATACAACAGGTTGTAGCTCGCTGATTTCTTTTATTTCGGTTATTTCACGGCCAATAACACTCAGCTGGCCACCCTTGGCAATATGACATGCCACAGCAACAAAGGCATCCATTTCGGTTGAGCCTTCAGGCAGTCGGTCGTGAATGTTTATTTCAACGGTTTTTTGCGGAACGATCTTTTGCGTAAGCATGCTAAGGATGCCATTATCGGCACAAATGAAGTAATGGTCGTTCCATTGCATGGCAAGATGCCTGTTATCTTTAGTGAGTTCGGCATCTACACCAATTAGGTGTACGGTGCCTTTTGGAAAGCTATTATAGGCAGCGCCAACTATATAGCTCGCCTCGGAGACATTAAACAAATCGATATCGTGGGAAATGTCAATAATCTGAGCCTCCTGATAACCGGAAATAATTTTCCCTTTCAAAGCGCCCACAAAATGGTCCTTGAGGCCAAAATCGGTTGTAAGGGTAATTATTGACATAAAATTGTGTAAAACTTTTGCTGAAAACGATGTTTAATTTCACTAAATTTGATTGCAAAGCTAATAATTATAATGCTCATTTCTCTAATTAAAATCAACTGCTTTTGAACGAAAGAATAATTGAACTGACAGACATAGCCCCTAAAGATTTTTGGGGTGCTCAGGATTCACATCTTGAAACTATAAAAAAATATTATCCTAAGCTGAAAATCGTTGCACGCGGAACCACATTAAAAGCATTTGGTGAAAAAGAAATCCTTGACGAGTTCGAAAAACGCTTTAACAGGCTAATGCTGCACTTTACACGCTATAACAACATTGATGACAATGTCATAGAAAGGGTAATTCAAAGTGACTCACAGGTTGAGCAAATGGATCCGAGCGATAAAATACTGGTACACGGGGTAGGTGGCAAGCTGATTAAAGCCCTTACACCAAACCAGCAATTACTTGTAGATACTATGGCTAAAAATGACATGGTATTTGCAATAGGTCCTGCGGGTACAGGTAAAACGTATACAGGTGTTGCCCTTGCCGTAAAAGCATTAAAGGAAAAACAGGTTAAGCGTATCATATTAACCCGTCCGGCAGTAGAAGCAGGGGAGAACCTTGGTTTCCTTCCGGGGGATATGAAAGAAAAGCTTGACCCGTATATGCAGCCGTTATATGATGCATTACGTGATATGCTTCCGCCACAATCATTAGAGGATTATATACTGAAGGGAATTATCCAGATTGCGCCGCTTGCTTTCATGAGGGGACGTACGCTTGATAACGCTTATGTAATTCTGGATGAGGCACAGAATACCACACACTCTCAGATGAAGATGTTCCTGACGCGTATGGGTAAAAATGCCAAGTTTATGATAACGGGTGACCCGGGTCAGATCGATTTACCACGTAGTACCACCAGCGGACTTAAAGAAGCATTGCTTATCCTTAAGGATGTAGATGGTATCGGTATTATTTATCTTGATGATAAAGATGTGGTACGCCACCGCCTTGTAAAGAAAGTTATTGAAGCTTATAAGACGATTGAACATAGTAATTAGAAATCATAATCTAAAGCCTTTGAAATTCAAAGGCTTTATTATTTTAGAAATTATATAATTAATTGCTTATAACTTTCTTATTTTTGCATCTTCAAAAAACAATAACTTATAACAGTTTCAATGAATACCATCACAAGCACTGATTTCAATTTTCCGGGGCAAAAATCGGTTTACCGCGGTAAAGTAAGGGAAGTATACAATATTAACGATGAGCTATTGGTAATGGTAGCTACTGACAGGCTTTCGGCTTTTGACGTAGTTATGCCAAAAGGTATTCCTTACAAAGGACAGATACTGAACCAGATCGCTACTAAATTTATGCGCCTTACCGAAGATGTAGTGCCTAACTGGCTTATTGATACTCCGGATCCAAATGTTGCCGTTGGTCATTTGTGTGAGCCTTTCAAGGTAGAGATGGTTATTCGTGGTTACCTTTCAGGACACGCTGCACGTGAGTATAAAGCAGGAAAAAGAGTATTGTGTGGTGTGGAGCTTGTTGAAGGACTGAAAGAGAACGACAAATTCCCTTCTCCAATAATCACGCCTACAACTAAGGCTGATAACGGTGAGCATGATATGGATATCTCTCGCGAAGACATTCTTGCTAACGGTATTGTTTCTGAAGAAGATTATCTGGTACTTGAAAAATATACTCGTGCTTTATTCCAGAGAGGTACTGAGATCGCTGCGTCAAGAGGGCTTATCCTTGTTGATACTAAATATGAATTCGGTAAAACTAAAGACGGTAAGATCGTTCTTATTGACGAGATCCATACACCGGATTCTTCCCGTTATTTCTATGCTGAAGGTTACCAACAACGCCAAAACAACAATGAAGAGCAGAAACAGCTTTCTAAAGAGTTTGTTCGCCAATGGCTTATTGCTAATGGTTTTCAGGGTAAAGACGGACAACAGATTCCTGAAATGACCGATGAGTACATCGAAACAGTATCGGAAAGGTATATTGAACTATATGAAAATATAATAGGAGAGAAGTTCGCTAAAGCTGATATTTCGAATATCAACGAAAGAATTGAAAAAAATGTTTTAGCTTTTTTGAATAAATAATTTCTCATTAAAATAGTTGTAACCGCCTTATTTTTAAGGCGGTTTTTTTATTTATATATGTAAGCATAGTAAGTTTATAATTGTTAAAATTGTGTTAATTTCAAAATATGCTGTAACGTTTTTAAAGTGTTCCCGTCTATTATTTTAAACGGTCTCATCAACCGAATAATTAAAAAAAAACAATCATCATAATCAAAATTCAATCAATCATGAAAAAAACGATCATTTATTCAGGCCTGGCTATTGTATTAGCATTTACTAATGTATCAATGGCAAACAATGCAGAAAGTACTTCAATGTTTGTAAAGGAGTACAGAGTGACCACACCGCTTGGTGTAGCGATTTCTAAAGGTGATGTTGCAACCGTAAAAAAAATGTTAGAGTATGGGGCATCTGTGCATGAAAAATGCAACGGTATGACACCACTTATGATTGCAGCACGTTACAATCAGTCAGAGATCATTACACTATTGCTGGAAAAAGGCGCTAATGTAAAAGAAAAAGACGAAAAAGGACTTACAGCCCTTAAGCATGCTGAAGCTTCTAATGCTAAAGAAGCAGTAGCTTTGCTAAAGCAGGCAAATGCCTAATTTGTTTTGAACTTAAAAAGAAAAGCATCCGCCGGGGCGAATGCTTTTTTTTATGCTTTGAAGTAAGAGAAGGTCTCTTCGTTTTCAATGTTGAGGAGTGTTTCGTAAATAAGTTTTATTACGTTTTCCACATCGTCTCTGTGAACCATTTCAACAGTGGTATGCATGTAACGTAGCGGTAGTGAAATAAGTGCTGAAGCTACACCACCATTACTGTAAGCAAATGCATCGGTATCGGTACCTGTAACACGTGATGATGCCAATCTCTGGAATGGTATTTCCTTTTTGTTGGCAGTATCGATTATAAGTTCCCTTAGGTTATTTTGTACTGCAGGGGCATATGTAATAACAGGGCCTTTACCTATTTGGGTTTCGCCTTCAATGCGTTTGTCGATCATCGGAGTTGTACTGTCGTGGCAAACATCGGTAACGATGGCAACGTTAGGGCGGATGGTTTTAGTGATCATCTCAGCACCGCGAAGTCCTACTTCCTCCTGTACGGAGTTGGTAATGTAAAGCCCGAACGGAAGTTTCTTTTTGTTCTCATGAAGAAGGCGTGCTACTTCGGCAATCATGAATCCGCCAATTCGGTTGTCTATAGCACGGCAAACGAATTTGTTTCCGTTAAGGATCATAAAGTCGTCTGGGTAGGTAATAACGCAGCCAACGTGTACGCCAAGAGCTTCAACCTCTTCTTTGGTAGAGCAGCCAAGGTCAATAAAGATTGTCTCAAGTTTGGCAGATTCTTCTTTACCTCTTTGGCGGGTATGAATAGCCGGCCATCCGAAAACGCCTTTTACTATACCTTTTTTGGTATGGATATTGACTCTCTTAGAAGGAGCGATCATATGGTCTGAACCTCCATTGCGGATAACATAAATAAGACCGTTTTCCGTTATGTAATTAACATACCATGATATCTCATCACTGTGGCCTTCTATAACCACTTTGTAAGGGGCATCAGGATTGATAACACCTACGGCTGTTCCGTAAGTATCGGTAATAAATGTATCCACATAAGGCTTTAGATAATCCATCCATATCTTTTGCCCTTCAGATTCATAACCTGTTGGAGAAGCGTTGTTTAGATATTGTTCCAGAAAGGATAATGAGGTGTCGTTTAATAGAGATTTAGAGGACATAAATAAATTTTTGGCTAAAATATAAATTAGATTACAGAGTTCAGTATAATTGTATACTTTTGATATAAATTTTTAATAAATGAAAGCACAGATTTGCTTCCTGTTCCTGTTATTGTCGAGCCTGAAACTAAGTGCCCAGATAGCTGAGAAGGATACTATAAATGATCCCGAACTGGATTCGATTGCGTTTAATATGCAGATGCCTGAATTGGTAATTTCTAATGTTAAGGACAGCATTTCTGTAGATGAAATAAAAAGACTCGCGCTTTTAAAACGAAGGACGCTTAAGGTTTACCCATATGCTAAAACTGCCGCCGATAAGCTTACTATGCTTAACAATAATCTTGCTAAGCTAAAAACAGAAAAAGAAAAGAAGAAGTACGCTAAAATTGTTGAAAATTATCTCGAAAATGAATTTGAGGACAGGCTTAAAAAACTAACCCGTTCTGAAGGTCAGATACTGGTCAAGCTTATTTACAGGCAAACAGGTATAAGCACTTTTAATCTTATAAAAGAGCATAAAAGCGGATGGAAGGCATTTTGGTCTAACCGTGTTGCACATTTATTTAATATTGACTTAAAGAAAGAATATAATCCATCTGCGGTTGCAGAAGATTATCACATGGAAGGGTTTTTGTTGCAGGCTTTTAAAGACCACAGGCTACAGCCCCAGAGTCCGGCATTTTCTATTGATTATGCCGCTATTACAAAAAACTGGAGAGAAAAGAATAAAGATAAATAACAAAAACAGAACCGGATTTTATCTGGTTTTTTTGTAAATTTTTATTAGAGATGTTAAAATTTTCAGATTTCTGAAGTAGGGGATTTAATATGTTATTTGTTCTAATAGCGTTGAACCACTAAAACCTATCTAATGAAACAGAAACTACTTTTCTTAGCATTTACTTTATTCTTATCGGTAAAAATATTTGCTCAGGCAGAAGCTTACCCTGCGCCGGATATCAATCAGTGTGGCAGTGAAGTATTTGATCTTACGGTGCAGACACCAATTATTTTAGGTAATCAGGATCCCATAAATTTTACTGTTACTTATTACACTACACAGGCAGATGTGGCTGCCGGAGTAAATCCAATAGCAAATCCTACCGCTTTCGTCTCACCGCAGCAGCAATTGATTTTTGCAAAGGTTGAGAGCTCTCTGGATAACTCTTCAGATATTTCGGTTTTCCATATCAGCTGGGTGTCAGGTGTATTTGTCCCTGACTTACAGGATGTACAGGCATGTGATGCTTATGAACTGATTCCACTTACGACCGGAAATTATTATACAGGCCCTGGCGGAACAGGAAATATCATTACTGCTGATGTGATTATCACACAAACCCAGACTATTTATATTTATGCCGAAAATGATTTTGGGTGTTCAGATGAGTCAAGTTTTGTTGTAACAATTAACACATTGCCAACTTTTAATGAACCTGAACCAATATACGGTTGTTTAACAAATAATGATGGTTTGGCTTATTTTGATCTTACTCAGGCAATCACCCAGGTTACCGGTGGTTCCACAGGGTATACATGTACATTTCATACAACTCAAATTGCTGCTCAATTAGGTGTAAATCCAATAACTAATTCTCAGAATTATCACAGCCCTATTGGTATTGTTTATATATCAGTTATTCAAACAGGTACGGTTTCTAATTGCCGTTTTGTGGCACCAATTGAATTAATAGCAACTGAGTGTAATGGAAATACAATTTCCGGTTTTGCATCACTGAATTTTGATAATGACTGTGATACTTTTGAAGCTGCTGCTTCAGGTATACCTGTTTATCTAACTCATAATAACGATGTGTATATCACTTACACTAATTCAGATGGTTACTATCATTTTAATAATGTGCCTGATGGCGATAATTCGGTTTATATTTTAGCTGATACCAATACTACGGTTTCGCCTTTAAATTATGCTATTGTTATGCCGGGTGAAGCTGTTGAGAAAAACTTCTGTATTACTCCTGAATTTGAAGCCGTGAGCGATGTTGCAGTTACGCTTTTCCCAATTACTACAGCACGTCCTGGTTTCCCTGCATCTTACGTTCTTGTGTATCAGAATTTAGGAACTATTACCCAAAATGGCAGTATAACAGTTCAGTTTGATACCAATCACCTTAACTTTACAAATGCCTCACCTGCAATGACACAATCAGGCAATACGCTTACACTTGATTACGTAAATCTTTATCCGTTCCAGTCTAAAACCGTTTTGCTGTACTTTACTGTAAATGTGCCTCAAATTACACCTATTGGAACTTCTTTAAGCTTTACAGCTAGTATTACACCTCTTACGGGAGATGTAAATCAGGGTAACAATACCTCTGTAATAAACCAGATTGTTGTAGGCTCTTATGACCCTAATGATATTGCTGTTCGTGAAGGAGAGTTTATTACCGAAACACAGGCAGATGATTATCTTAATTATACTGTACGTTTCCAGAATACAGGAACAGCTAATGCCGAAAATGTAAGGGTAGTGGTAGGTCTTGATGAAAACCTTGACTGGTCTACTTTCCAGGCATTGTCTGCGAGTGACGAATTTACTGTAAAACGCTCAGGAGCTGAAGTTGAGTTTATGTTTACGGGAATCGATCTTGCTTTTGAAAATGAAGAAGCAGGAACCGGAATAGTGCCGG
>QFQM01000426.1 GCA_003243255.1 Flavobacterium psychrophilum
TAGCAGTATTTGGCAAATATTCTAAGTTGATATTTATATTTGATAATCAATATTTTAGGTATTTAGAAATATAATTAGGATTACTTTAGTTGCAATTGTTGGATTGTTAGCTCTACCCAATATTTGGTTTCATACAACAAATAGCCATCGTTTTGGAGAATTAGTTGTCCCGAAGGATAAGTGACGCAACTATGGCTTCATTGCATTTATAGTAGCATCCAAAAGCGTAAATGCTTCTTCTCGACTTTTCACTTTTAAAAGGTCGATTATTTGCTGAACCGATGGTAATTCTTTTTCACCTTCTGGTACTACGATATAATACCTTGTACCTTTTCCGGAACCTTTTGCACCAACAATATCATCTTCGATTAATTTCTTCAACAGATATTTGACTTGATTCCTGTTAAGAGATTCTGCCAGTAGGCGTTCCAGTTCACCGATACTTAATGCACGATCCCAAAGGGCTGTAAGGATCTGATCCACTTCCTTTCTTAAATACCTGGTGCCGATCTTGTACTCCTGAGCAGAGACTTGAAATTGTTCGTCTGCTATGAAGTATCGATGGGAATTGGTAGTCCTTGTGATGAGCTTTCGACTTTCCAGAAGACTGATAATGTTGGATGTCACCTTTGTATATAATCCTTTCTTTATCCAGTTCAGGCTGATGATCTCTATAGCACTCAACCTGTTGATGTACGGGAGGTCTTTTTGTGTTTCTCGGATGAAATTGGAAAATGCCAGATCTTCCATGTTGCCTTTAATGATCAAGCTGACCTGATAGATATTGGAGGCACTATAGTCCGGTTCTGGTTTACCTTCCTGGAGTGTTAGGGAGTAAATCTTATCAACTCCTTGACCTGAACGCTCCACCAAACCAGTTTTCTCCAAAATATCCGTCATCAGGCGGCTGCGAGGTGTACTATTTACAGTCAGTAAGTTTTCCAGGCTCACTCCTTTAGGGAACCCTCCTGGATTATGTATTTCGATAGATCGTGGAAACTGTTTAATCACTACCTCGCTTTGATAGGTGTAGTCTCTATGAGCAACTGCGTTCAGGATGGCCTCCCTGATCACCTCCTGATTAAACACATGAACTGCCTGAATAAATGCCTTTTCCCGAACAGGAATGACACTGTTTTTCCTGTTGACAATATCCCAAATCTCATCAATAGCAATAAATAGGGGGCCAGAGACTACCATGCGTTCATCGTAATGAGTTTGACCTTCCGTCTGCCTGAACTCCCAAATGATCTTGGCCTGTGGCAAATGGTGATGGATCACGTCAGTTTTACCCACCAATAGCAGTGCGGCATACGTCAACTCACCCTGCTTATTCATCAAGTTTAGATCCGATAATACCTGTTGAAGCGTGGACAACGGTAGTTCGCTCGATCTATGCTTAGTTCCATAATGGACCATCAATTTGGCTACAGCATTCATATCCAGATCAGCCTGCCGCAAGCCTGAGCAAATCTTCGCAGAGAAATCCGGTTCCTGCTCGGATAATATTTGATGGATCTGAGGCTGACTAAGGTTATGGAGGCTTTCTCCAACCCGCATCAGGCCCACGCCTTCAAACTCCAGGTAGCGTCCGACAGGCCGACTTGGAATCTCCACGACAACCACCCGAAGCTCGTTTTCGTACAGTTCAGAAATGGTCACCCTGATGTTTAACCTTTGGTACACATCATTTTCCGCACTTTTGATCTTACCGGCTAAAAAAGTACTCCCGACAACCTGGTGCGGGAATTTGTCACTCATGCCCAGCACCAATGTTCCACCTCCCTCATTGGCCAAAGCCACAATATAACCAAGCAGGCATTTACGCCGCTTATTCTGCTCTCGGTGTTCCCCTCCATCAAAGTTGAAGCTGGTCTTTGCTTCTTTGAACTCCGTCCTGTGTTCTGATTCTTTCCGGAGCTTTAATTCTGCTATAGTTACCATAGGTAATTGTTAGTATTTCATAGCCAGATGACCCGGCTGCCTCTAAAACAGGACGCAAAATTACCCAATACTTGCTAATACAACTGTTTTGAGGAAAACCACTGTGGATGCTGGTTTTCCAGTCAATTTTTGTGACTTTCTTTAAGATTTTTCGAAGATCATTACACAATAATCAATGAAAGGGTATAATAATTAATAAAACTGCCAGGATCAATCGGTTGGCATTTATGAATATCAAATAAGAACTATTGCAGCCTGACAGAGATCTTGGCACAAGGGTAACACTTCAAATCAGCCAAGGAAAGTCAAAGTAATAGTTATTCGGCAGCAGGTTAGCTGCTGACTGCGGCTATTTTGAACCTACGACCATTGTAAATAAACTCCGTGAAATACCGATTATCCTTATTTTAAACCGTTCATCATCTTGAATTTTCCAGTATTTCATTTAATTTGGCTGAAACCCTTTGCCAGTAAGAGTTTAGGCGCTTTTGGGACTAACGGTATCTGAGGGCTTTTTTGACTCATTTTACTCCATCTGCTGGGCACTAAATGTTTAGAGATGGAAATCGAACGCGATAAAAGAATTTGAATTTGCCCGCAAGTTCACGTCAAAGGCAAAGAATGATTTAGGGCTGGAATGCCCGTTGATAAACAATTCAGGCCGCTGGGGATCGACAAATTATAGAGTTAAAAATTAACTGGTTTTACGGTTATATCGCATATCCGCCACTGATATGATGGTTCATTTCCAGGTGGGACAACTTAGGGTAAGAGAAGATCTGCAAGGGTCTTCTCTTTTTTTGCCTCATCATAG
>QFQM01000427.1 GCA_003243255.1 Flavobacterium psychrophilum
CTTTCGCATATTCATTCTATTGCTACCTACCATAAGCTAGTTAAGGATCTCCAGTCATTTGGATATATAAAATATACGCCTTCCTATCATCCAATTAATGGAAGTGCAGTCAAACTCGTTCTTCCTGACGTGACATTAACTGTTATCAATGATGAGCCGGTTGTCATTTAGTGAGGCAAAACAAGTGCCCATTGTTGATTACCTATCCGGTTTGGGATTTGAGGCTGCAAAGGTACGAGGTGTGGACCATTGGTATTATGCACCCTATCGGGATGAACGAACGCCCTCATTCAAAGTCAACGCTAAACTAAATCTTTGGTACGACCATGGCACCGGTGAAGGAGGAACTATTCTTGACTTGGGAGCAAAATTGCACCAATGTACCCTGAATGAATTCTTGGATAAGCTTTCTCAAGGCAGCTATCAGAATATAACTCTACCACGTCAGCCAATTTTAATTAAGGAACAAGAGAATAAGCTTGAAGTTTTGACAGTAGCTCCATTGACAGATCAGAATCTTCTTCATTACCTGTCCATACGTGGCATTTCGAAAGTAACAGGACAAACTTTCTGTAAAGAGGTACATTTTCAAATCAAGCAAAAGCAATATAAAGCCATTGGCTTTCAAAATAGATCAGGCGCCTATGAAATGCGCAACAGCTGGTTTAAAGGTTCATCTTCACCGAAAGATATTTCCTTCATTGATAACCACGCTGATAAACTCTCTGTTTTAGAAGGCTTT
This sequence comes from Flavobacterium psychrophilum, assembly GCA_003243255.1. The sequence continues at coordinate 743 of QFQM01000427.1, forward strand.
ATGGATTTTCTTTCTGTTCAGCAGCTATCTGAAGTAGGAACAGTAGGATTTAAGACGAAAACTAATTTCCTCATTCTGAATTCACTCCAGCTACTTAAAAGAAGTCTGCCAATCCTCCAGTCGCATAAAGAGATTAATCTTTTTCTCGACAATGATCATGCAGCGCGTGACTTCAAAAAAATCATAACCGAGAAAGGTATAATTTTTAAAGACTCCTCTTATTTATACCATAAGCATAAAGATATCAATGACTTTCTGAAGGAGACAATTCATCAAGTCAAAGAACATCCACGACTTCGCAAAAGATCCATGCGATAAATCCTATTCAATTCTTGAAATCACTAAACAATAAATATCATGACAAAAACAATTCATTTTATCACACAAGCCAAAGGGGGTTCAGGGAAATCCGTGTTGGCATTCATGCTTGCTGAGAAATACAAAGAGGCAATAATCCTTGACCTGGATGATGCGACCACCACTAGTTCAAAGCAGCTAGCCTACCGAAGCCCGACAGTAGTTCCGTTTTTAGACCCGAAAACAAAACGAATTGATAGAGGTATGTTCATGGAACTCTTTCAAAGCATTGCGGCAGTGGATCGTAAATTATTTATTGCAGACTTGGGTGCCAGTGTGTCCGAGCAGTTACCCAAGTTCTTCGAACTAAATCGGCTTGAAGCTACTCTTAAAATATTACATGATAATAGCATTCGCATTCAGCTTGTTTGTGTGATCGGTGGTGCCAACATATTCAACGCAACGATGTCTTATCTGGTTGAGCTTGTAGATTCTGCAAAAGGTGCATTCGAGATAATAGTTGCTCAAAACGGGATGTATCCATGTTCTCCCAGTCAGCAGGAAGCACTGGAGGAATACGTTGAAAAGAACAACTTCTCTCTAATTTCTTTTGACCTGGTGGAAGATAAGAGCGAAAGGGCCATGAGGAACATTGAGAATGTGTTGAGGGATGGAAAGGGCTTAGCTGGCGTCAGCCCTTTTATTTCAGTTTATTTCAATGAGTCCATCCGAGAACTAAAACTTTAAAATGATGGCGATGACTGATAAGGAAAGACTTGAGCTAAGAATCTTTTGTTCTTTTATCCTGAAAGAGTATGGGATTGAGTTTAATACTCATGACCCTGTTTTGCCATCCATCTACGTCATTCATAAGGAAATGCAGAAGTGCATTGATGCCAATAAATTAATCGCAAATAAAATTGACCAAGCTTCGGCTAGAATTAATCCTAAAGTATTTCATTTCAATCATTCCGGTGAAGCCTGGAAGTTTCAAATGGGAATAGCAATGAAGTGGTTACTGTCTGTTGGATTAGTCTTGGTCGCAATAGCTCTTGGAGTATGGTGCTGGTCAATTTCCAATGATGTGGCTAGAGCACGGATCGTTAGCGCGACTTATGACAACCTGAGTAAAATGGCCACGTTTGCAAAAAAGAATAAAGAGGGCTCCTACTTCATCGATATAACAGAGACTCGGGCTGATTCTGTAAGACACTTTGAAGAATACGTGCGAATTGACAAAAATACAATTCGGATATTTCTTGGACGCGACTGACCAATGGAAAAGAAACTCATCATTCGGTTTTTGAACGAGAGAAGAAGGGGAGCTTATAACTTACTGGTGGAGTTTTATGCCTCACAAATTTTCGTTCTAAGCAAAACAATGGCATGTACCATTATTGAGGAAGATCTGGAAAAGGAATACGGTTCACCTGTTAAACTTAGCTACTTCAGTCTTGCCCGGGCTATGTCAAGATACAAAAAGAAGCACCCCAAACTTTTTCTAAGTACTAGGACACCCGTTTCTGGCTTTAAGGATTTACACGAATCAAAAGAAGGTCAATCAAGTCCAATAGTTATCAATGTTCCGCCAAAGAAGTAGAAACATTGTCAATGATTGTAAATCTGTTCAAATCATGTCCAAACAAAACATCAATAAGTACAGCTTACGTCAATCCACTATGAAAGCTTTCAAAAACGGAGCAAGCCATGTTTCCG
>QFQM01000428.1 GCA_003243255.1 Flavobacterium psychrophilum
ATCCACAGATCGGTAGATGGTGGCAAGCTGATCCGAGGCCCACTTTGGCCGAAAGCCCCTATTCGATGATGGGCAATAATTCGGTACTTAAAGCGGACTTCCTAGGAGATACTGCAATTGTATTTGGAGCAGATGGAAATTTTTTGAGGTTCCAAGATGACGGAAAGAAAAGATTTTCCGGTAGAAAGATTGAAAGTGAAACTACTACTACTAACGCTGACGGCACTACTACTACCGTAACAAAATACAGTAAGTTCAAATTAAACGATGGTAAATTAGTTGCGCGAGCCGTTAAAAATGGTGTAATTAAGAAAGTTGAAATTGTTAGTGACGAGAAAATGAACCGACAAATGGAAAGAAGTGGTGTAAGAACAGATGCTGCAAGAAATAGTCCGTTATCCTATGCAAAAACTCAAGGCGTAGCAGGAGGAAGAATGGATTATGCGGTGCAAGGAGCTAATGCGGGAGATTTAAATAAAAACACGTTGTATGTCACGGGTGGTGTCGGATATGATATCGCTGATTTTGGAAACTTTTTATTTGGTATGGGAATCGGGGAATTAGGCATTCCTTCAGGTTTTGGAGAAACAGGAGGCCAATACAATCACATTTTTAACAGCAGGAGAGGTAATGATGCCACACCGTTGTTTGATTTGGGACCTGGCACCTATGGAATGCCCGGTTGGTTTGATGCTGCCTCTGACCAACAAGCTATTAGCAATGGATATAGTAATAGCCCCGCCGTTATTAAAGCCCACCAGGAAATCCAACAACGAATAAATAATTACATGCAAAATTGGCGACCATATCAAAACTAATCCTATGAAGTATTTATTGATTTTAGGATTTATTAGTATCCTTGGTTGCAATTTTCATTCAGACAAAGAAATGTCTGAAGTTTATAAAGACAGAGAAAAAATTTTGTCTGTCTTTATAAATGTGAGTGTTTTTAGGAAGAGATTGGGAGATTATATATATTTATATTCATACAAAAACGGGAAGAGGAATGAATATGTTTTCAGTAAGAATCAAGGAAAGTATTTTCTAGTCAGAGACACACTTCTATTCAGTCCGGATGTGATTTTAAGTGTTACAAGTGAACCAGACAATCCTGATTACAAGCTACAACTAAACCGGAAGCTTGAATTTTACCTTAAGGAAATGGACAGCTTAGGAATTAGTGATGTAAGTAGTGATTTTACTGAGCAAGGTGTTATTTTAAAAGTGTACATGAAATCAAACGCAATATTTGTGTATGTTGCTGACTCAAACAGTATAACCAATCCTGAATGGATTAATTATTTAAGGTCAATGAAAAAAATTGATGATCATTGGTATTATATAAAACAAGACCAATAATCAACGTCATCTATGATCGACGCAACAACTGCATGCTCCGATGCAAAAAATTTTCCATTTTCGGTTATTCCAGAGACAGTTTTTATCGGTATCAGGAATTATATGAGCAAGGTGGTGAGGTGGCCTTGCAGGAGATCAGTCGTCGCAAGCCAGTGGTAAAAAACCGGATAGAAGCCAGTATTGAACAGGCCATTGTGGAGATGGCTACCGAGAAGCCCGCATTTGGCCAGGTACGGGTCAGTAACGAATTGAAAAAGAAGGGTGTATTCGTTTCTCCTGCAGGTGTCAGATGTGTATGGCTACGGCACAACCTGGAAACCATGCGCAAACGGCTCAAAGCCCTGGAGCAGCGTTCCGCCGAAGAAGGCATTCTGCTGACGGAAGATCAGGTAAGTGCCCTGGAAAGGGCCAGGGAAGAAAAGACAGCGCACGGTGAAGTTGAAACCCACCATCCCGGTTATCTTGGCGCGCAGGATACCTATTATGTCGGCACCATCAAAGGCGTTGGCCGGATTTATCAGCAGACCTTTATTGATACCTACAGCAAAGTGGCCATGGCCAAGCTGTATGACCGCAAGGGGGCCCTTGTAGCCGCTGACACGCTGAATGACAGGGTATTACCGTTCTTCGAAGAACATGGTATTTATTTACTCCGTGTCCTGACCGATCGGGGTACGGAGTATTGCGGCACCAGAGAGCATCATGAATATGAACTTTACCTGGCCCTGGAGGACATTGATCACACCCGGACGAAAGCCAAGTCTCCGCAAACAAACGGCATTTGCGAGCGCTTCCACCGCACCATCCAGGACGAGTTTTACGCCACCGCCTTTAGAAAGAAAATTTACAACAACCTCGAGGAACTGCAGGCAGATCTGGATGCATGGTTGGAAGAGTACAACCAACACCGAACACATACCGGGAAGCACTGCTACGGCCGAACACCAATCCAAACCTTTCTGGAATCCCTACCTTTAGCGAAAGAAAAAATGCTGCAAGACCTTCCGCCCGCCGCATAAATATTTAATCCGTTTCCCTAGAATTACTAAAAACAAAAATCCTCAATTGTCAGATCAAGTCCTAGCTATTACAGATTAATACTCCTATATATAGCAGTATTCCTAGGGATATTAGAGATAAATCACTCTGTAAACAGAATAAATAGCCATGCCCTGAATCACGATACATTGCAGCTTTAACTAAAACCACCCCTTTCTCCTGAATACATACAGCATATATACCGGTATCAACAACATCGCCCCCACTGCAATAAAAAACCCATAATCATTGTGCAGATAAGGTATCTTATCAAAATTCATCCCGAAAATCCCGCCGATCACCGTCGCCGGCGCCATTAAACAGGTCACAATCGCCATCACCTTCATCACCTCGTTC
>QFQM01000429.1 GCA_003243255.1 Flavobacterium psychrophilum
TGCCGCAGTTCTTCTTCCTGTGCTTTCGACTCTTCCAGTAGCTCCTGAACTTCCAGTTCCTTTTGTTTTTGACGGGTGATGTCCGTTGCAAACTTCATTACCTTGAGCACCTCCCCATTCATACCAAGAATAGGATTGTAGATGGCATTAAGCCAAACTGTTTTACCAGTGGAACTCACCCGTTTAAACACATCGGTATTGGATTTTCCAGCAGCCAGGTTAGGCCAGAATACTTCATACTCAGAAGTCCGGAGCAATTCATCAGGCATAAACAGTCGATGATGTTTGCCTTTGATTTCAGACAAAGAATAACCCATCGTTCTTAAGAAGATTTCATTGGCATTGGTAATCACGCCTTCTTTGGTAAATTCAATGGTAGCCATAGTAGCATTTATGCCATTGAGGATGCTGGTCATCTCTGCTGAGGACTTCAGAACTTCATTGCTTTTTCGTTGCATCTCCTCCTGTGTCGCACTTATTTCCTCCATGGTCTGACGGAGTTCCTCTCCCTGTGCCTTGGATTCTTCCAGCAGGTGCTTGACTTCTATTTCACTCTCTTTCTGGGCGGTGATATCGGTGGCGAATTTAATGACCTTCAGCACCTTGCCATCCGCATCAAGAATGGGATTATAAATTGCATTTAACCAAACGGTTTTACCATTGGAATCTATTCTTCGGAACACATCGGTGTTTGACTTTCCTGCGGCAAGACTGGTCCAAAAATGCTGATACTCCTGGCTGGCTGAAACATCCGGAGGTGTAAATAAGCGGTGATGTTTTCCTTTGATTTCCGCCAAAGAATATTTCATCGCATTTAAGAAATTAGTATTAGCCGTAGTGACAAAACCTTCAGGCGTGAACTCAATAGTAGCCATGGTAGCATCAATCCCATTCAAAATACTCCTCATTTCAGCGGAAGCATTAAGTACTTCATTTGCCTTGCGCTGCATTTCCTCTTGTGTGGCGGTCAGTTCCTCCATGTTTTGCCGCATTTCTTCCTCTTGCGCCCGTAGCTGTTCGGCTTGAAACTGGCTTTCTGTAAGCAAGGCTTGTGTACGCATCGATGTTCGAGCACCTGCGAAAGTCGACGCCATATTATCAGCGATTTTTTTCACGAAATCAATCTGATAGGGTTCAAAGACGTTAAAAGAGGCTAACTCAGTTACTCCCAATACCTGGTCATCAAGCATCATGGGTACTAAAAGAATGGATCGCGGTAAAGCCTCTCCCAACCCAGAGGTAATACGAATGTAATCGGCAGGCACCTCGGTCAGATAAATGACTTGCTTTTCCAGAAAGCATTGACCAACCAAACCTCCTCCTAATTCTATTCTTTTATCAAGATGTTTCTTGCGATGGTAAGCATAACAACTGACCAACTCTATAAAAGGATCTCCGGGATGTTCATCATTGATAAGAAATATTGCCCCCTGGTTTACGTCAAGGTAGGCCACCAGACTGGAGATTACGTGGTCAAAAAGAACAGTTGCATTTTCCTGTTTGGTTACCCGAAGCAGATCCGCAAATTTAGCGAGTCCCTGATTGACCCAGTTGCGTTGTTGTTCTTCTTTCGAAAGTGTAATCATCCTGGATCGAAGTGAATGCAGGGATTCACCTAAAACACTGTTTTCATTTAGGCCGGAAAAAGAGGCTTGGAAATCAGCCGATTTTAAGGCTTCAACAAAACGCGAAGCGGAAGATAATTCTTCCTTAAGACTTTTGTTTTCAGTCAAGGCTTGATCCAATCTTGCCTTATTAACAAACGAAAATAGTGCCATGCTTGTGGGGGTTAGTTTTAATTTTCATGTAGGCATGGTAAAAATATATCTATTCCATTTTTAAATACAAGTACATCTGCCTTTTTACTTCTTCTTATTTTGTTGTAAATCATTGGTGAACACGTCTGTAATTGCAATCGGATTAAATCTCCGAAAGGCAAATGCAAAGTCTGCATTTCAAATGCATTGCAAGTTCTTTTCCTTTATTCTTCTGAGCCAGGTAAACATCGGGCTCTCTCTTGCCCAACTCGAATACATCCATCGGTTATCCACTTCGTGCCAGGAAAATCCTTGCATCTGGGAAGCATGACTTTTGCATAATGATTATAATATAGGGCAATGGATACTCATAGCTGCCGTGAGTGAGCAGGCAAGTCTACAATTAGATAAAAAGCTTCATGGCACACTGTTATGGACCAATAACTGAAAGACGAAAAATGAAAGCAAGTTGTAGAAAGATGAACTTACACTGTTCCAACCTATCTTCCTTTTAAGGCGACGTGTAGTCTTCACCCGGATAAAATATGGTGTATCCCAACGTCCTGACTTTTTCACGTCGTAACTATCAAATCGAAACGAATTATGTTCTACTTTTTACAGGATGACTTCTGGGAGCATTCCTACCTTGTACTTCTGTTTATCCTAAGTCTTATCCTGGTCATCTTCCTGAGGTATGCGCTGGTCTCGGTTGCCTATAAATTTATTTTGGAACGCATTAGTAAAACCCGCCGTAATTCCTGGAATACAAAACGGGTGCAAATTCTGAGGGAAATAAAGAGGTCCCTGTATTCTTCCATGGTCTTTACAGTGCTTTGCGCAGCAACCTTGTTCATCTATCAAAAGGGATGGACGAAAATCTATGAGAATGTAAATCAGTATGCATTGTGGTATTTGTGGGGTAGTCCATTGCTTGTTCTGATTGCTTATGAAACGTATTACTA
>QFQM01000430.1 GCA_003243255.1 Flavobacterium psychrophilum
CGACATAATTTGAAATCACAAAGCTGAAATTAAGATTTATCAAACATGACTTGTCAGGCTTTCTTTTTTAGTCATTTGCTTTATCTAAACAGCCAACCTGTTCATTTAGAAATCTCAGTTTTGGCTCTTTTTTGAGATAAAAAAGCAGTTTGTTTGGCAAAGAAGAGTTGAAAAAACAAAAGTCAATTTGTGTGCTTTTAACCACTACGACTGATTTAAGCAGAAAACAGATGACCAAAAAAATCAGATTTGAGCTGAAGTTTGTTGAAAATTAAACGAACCGAATGACAAGAATAAGAACAGTGCATCCGGCCACAAACGAGCCTGCATAACCGATTATTTTCCAGAGGAATCATCTTAATTTTCCTCACGTACAAACTGTAACAAAAATAAGCGCAACAGCTAAAATGCAAATGCTATAAATATTACCAGGATGGCAAACATACAGCGTAAAAATAAGGAGTAAATATGAAAGTCAAACTAACAGCCCGATTTATGGCCAGAGTGCATTTGTTTTTGGCGTTAATCTGGGCAGTGCTGACAATCCCAACATTATTATGGTGGAAGAACAGTATACTCTGGGTTTCGCTGATGAGTATTTACGCTATCGTCATTTCTCACCTTGCAGCCTATAGCGCCGCACATGCCGAAAAAGCCGCCAGTCAGGCACTGAATGAGAGTGGCGAAGCGAATAAAAAAATACATGCGAAAAATACAGAGGCCGCAGGACAATAACTCCCCATGAAGAACCTCGCCTGCCCTGCAGGTGAGGAGTGGATAAGCAAGTGCAGCGATGGATGATTCCTGATAATCCTGATCTGATATTTGTCTCCTGACGTGGCGGCAGAAAACCTCATAACGGAAAAATAGTGAACAATATATCCGCGCCACCCTGGCCGGGTAACGTGACGCTTTTGATAATACCCCAACCGGTCGCCTTCCCGACCAGAATCAGGCCGTACGCAGCTTTTTAACGGTACGTTTTATTCAGTAAATCATAGAATTACTCATTCTTTTTTTTGAGCAGAGGAACTCTGTTGATATTAATAATGTGGCGAAGGCGTTGTGCCATTTTATTTTTCTCTTCTTCTGAAACTTCGCTGCAACACTCCGCCAGTTCCTGCCAGAGAAAAAGCGCACCTTCTGCCATGGTGTACCATGTATCGGCCACTCGACCGTACTCGGGGTCACACTCTCTGATGGCCTTGTCCATCATAAGATTCAACACATCCTCGGTATGATCAGTTATCACATCAAGCCGCATAATTTATCTCTCCACGATACATTATGTATGGGATAGCGTAACGGTATAAGATCGTTAAAAATATTTCTATACTACTGAATAATATATTTTCAGAATAAGCCTAAATTCTTATTTTTGAGACGGGGCGCAAAAAGAACGTTTTCTATATGCGGACCACTGAATAACCCGGTCAAAAAATGATGATCGTTAAGATACCCGGCAGAGAGGATTGCGGCCCATATAACCTCGTGCGGTAAAGAAGAGGCGTTTTCGTTCTCAATTGAAGTATCACTGCATAACCCTTAACGCATACTTAAACCGCATTTTCCCGGACAGGCGGGAGACCCGAAAAAAAGAACGGGTTATTCTAAAAACGCCATACGCTGTGTTAGCGGGGAAACAGACAAAATACGTTCCAGAAGTAGATGGCACGTCTAATGCTTTCACACCTTACCATTACCTTCTTATATGAATAACAATGCAGTTTTTCATAATAATAAAGTTGTAAAGATTGCCCCGAAATGTGCCGATAAAATTTATAAGACAACACAGCAAATAAGGAAAATAACGATATGTCATGGATTTATCGCATTCCTATGAGAATGAAATTATTCATCGCGTTATTCCCCCTGCTGCTTGCGGTGATATGGTTTGCCGGCTCAGGCATGCTGAGCCGCATCGGTACTGAGCGACAGATGAATACTATCGGTCAGTTGACAACGCTTGCCCGTAGCGCGGGAGATGTTGTCCATCAACTACAGCGTGAACGAGGGATGAGCGCCGGTTTTATCGGCGCGCGCGGACAGCAGTTCCGTGATGAAATCATTGTGCAGCGGAAGTTAACGGACGACGCACTGGTAAAATTAAACCAGGCGTTAGCCAGCGCTGATACGAATGTTACGCAGGGCAACGTTGCCGCCACACTGAGCATGTTTAAGGACAATATTCAGTCCCTCGACGCCACGCGTAATGCGATAAGCGCTCTGAATATAGATGCGATAACATCGACACGGTTCTATACGCAGACCATCTCCGGGCTGCTGAGTTTCGTGGGAGGAATAGGTCAGTTAAGCGCGTCCGGCCCGATGGTGAATGAATTGGCCGCTTTCTATAGTCTGCTGAATCTCAAAGAGCAGGCCGGGATCGAGCGTGCACTGCTCACCAATGTCTTCTCGGTTGATCGTTTTAGCGACGGTCAATTCCGTATGCTCAGTGATGTGGTGGGTAAACAAGAGGCCTGGTTGACCGCCACCCGACGCTTTAGCAACGCGAGTCAGGCAGCAGAGCTGGACAAAGCCCTTCAGTCTTCCGAAGCCGCCCACGCTCTTGAGTTGAGAACAATTGCCTTAAATAAGGCGCAGGACGGCGGCTTTGGCGTCAAACCGACTGACTGGTTTACTGCCCAGACCAGGCGCATAGAGATACTTCGGCAGGTTGAAACTCAGGCAGCAGATGCGCTTCTGGCGCATTCGGCT
>QFQM01000431.1 GCA_003243255.1 Flavobacterium psychrophilum
ACGATTCAACCCGATAAATTGATAAAAACGATTGACCAACAGCTGCCAAAGATCATCAACATAGAATCAGTAGAAAATACAGGTTTAAACTTTTAATAATGTTCTACACTGCTGCGTGGTGCATAGATAATGAAGAGAATTTTAGAAAGAAAATACCTCTTGAACTTTTAGGCGAGAGCCTTAAAAGGTACAAGAGCAGTACCGAATTCCGCGTTGTAATACTGGAAGGAATAGAGCTCCTTTCCCAACAATACTTATCCCTGCTACAAGCGTATGGCTTTACCATAATCGACTATTCAAGGCAATTCAGGGAGATCATCTCCGCTTATGAAACGATCAATACCCAATATAGCCAGTATGAAAGAAATTGCCTGCTCCGCTGGATCGCATTCAAACAGATCCATATTACATCCACCGACTCTTACAGACAGTTTTGGCACCTGGACAGCGATGTGGTTATGCATACCTCGCTTGACGATCTTGCAAACGACACGGCAAGCAAAACCTTCATGTTGCAAGGCTGCCCTGTTCTTGTATCCGTATCGGACCCAGCCTGGTTCGACATGTATGAGCAAAATCTGAAAAGCCTGAATAAAGATATCATTGGCTATTCAGCACAGGCATGGAAAGAAAAAAGCCAATGCAGGGAAAATGATGCCCATTTAGTAAATCTTTCCTTTTATAGAAATCCGATAGGCAGCGATCAGGACCTGCTTGAATACCTGGTATCATCAAAAAAGATCATCCAGCACGACAGGACCATAGTATATAACTCGGTCTTCTACTTTGTACAGAACGCTTTAGCCATTAAATACTGGCATGAAGAACAAGGTGTTGGCAACGACCTGTTCCGCTTCAAAGAAAATGACCAGATTGCTATTGCCGGGAAGTCCGTCCCTTTTGTACATTATCAAAATACATTCACAGGATTCGCCCAGCTATATCTGTTACTAAAATATTTTCGCTTCCCTAAGTGGATGATAAAAAAGATTGTAGCCTACCAGATAGAAGATGAAAAATTCTATACGACCTTTTTATTCAAGGCAATCGCTAAAATAGACCGCAAGCTAAACCCACGTGCCGACAGGAAATTCGTGATCCGGAAATTGATGCAAAGAAACCCGAAGACCAATATCGCAGAACTATTAAACTTTTTAGTTCAATTTTAAACCCTACAATTCTCATTTCTTATAATAAGACTTATGCTGGAAATACTAAAAAACAAGTTCATCAAATTCATTACACTGTTCTACAATCCGCTGGTACTTGTCCAGATAGGAAATCAGAAGATCAAAGCACCACTATCCCACCCTTTAAAAAATATCCTAAAAAAACTGCCCCAGTTTGGATTCAATGTAACAAGACTGGTTCAGTACACGCATCAATACTATCCGGATACAAAAGCCATCGATATCGGAGCCAACATAGGAGATACCGCGGCGTTGATCAACAACTATAAGAATTTGCCCATACTATGCATCGATGGAGATCCCCAATACTTTAAACTATTAGAACAGAATACCACACAATATAGCGAGGTACACCGTTGCCTCACCCTGATTGGAGAGAATGACGAACAAAGCACCAAAACACTGGTAAGAGACAAGGGCACAGCATCCCTTGAAGAAACCGGAAAGCCAGTAACATTCAGATCACTGGAAAACATCCTTGCAGAATTTTCAACATTTCAGACCTCAAAGTTCCTGAAAATAGATACCGATGGTTATGACACCATTATCCTTAAAGGCGCCAAAAAGTTCCTCGCAGCTCAGCAACCCGTTATTTTCTTTGAATATGACCCATTCTTCATTTTAAAACAACGGGAAGACCCCTTCCAGGTTTTTGAACTACTAAAAGAGTGTGGCTACGAATACCTGTTAATCTATCAAAACATTGGAGATTACCTGGTTTCGATAGATCTTTCAACAGATACAACAAAGATTGTTGACCTTGTCAACTATTATTCGGGAAGGGAAGGGTTTCTTTATGCTGACATATGTGCTTTTGCGAAAAAAGACAAGGCGCTATTCGAAACGGCAAGAAAGAACGAGATCGATTATTTCACTAAGCTCAGGAATTTTAGCCTGATATACGCTTAATACAGCTGTTGCTATTCTTTAGAAATGTCAAACAAAAAGACTTTCACTGCTAAACTCAAAGCTTTAAAGGAAAACGTCCTTTTAAAGCGGCTATTAGCTGTACTCTCACTCGACATCCTCGTTAAGGCTTCAGCATTTATTCTGCTTCCATTGTACCTGCGCTTGATGACCCAGGAAGAATATGGCGTATTCAATTACCTGCTGTCCATAGCCTATTCCTTTGCCACCATCCTTAACTTAGGACTCTTTATATCTCAAAGCAAACTTTACCACGACTTCACAGATATCGAAGAGAAGAAAAAATTACTCTTTAATATAAACGTCCTGCTGCTGGCGGGGCTATCCGTCATTATCCTACCCATCTATGCCTTTCGGCTGGATTATGCAGCAATAGGCTTTCTGTTCAGGAATCCGATAGACTACGACCGTTACCGGTTATGGATACTGCTGGTTACTGTTACTTCACTTTTCTCCTACATGCTCACGAACTTCCTGTATACGGCTGAAAAAATTCGTACCATCAGCACATACAACCTGCTTAGAGTTATCTGTGTCAACGGCATCAGCATTCTCATCTTAGTCCTCACAAAAGCATTCGACTCCGTTACTGTACGC
>QFQM01000432.1 GCA_003243255.1 Flavobacterium psychrophilum
GAACTAATAAAGTCTTGAAAAGCATTATATATGCCATCCCACTGCCTATAATTGAGTTCCCACTCACCACCAATTTCATCTTGAGGAATGTCATACTGCGACTGGGCCCATTGGTCAAACTTGCCTATTTCAAGGAAGAGAGTGTCTTTCATTTTAGAAATTGCTGTTTACGAGCACGGCTTTATGTAGGCGGGAAATAGCCAACCGTCTGCCAGATTCCACCATAATACCGACATTGTCCATTCGAATGAGCTTACTACCTGCCATAACTTGAATTTACTTATCGGCCATTACTTAAACTTGCTTTCTGCTGACCGGTTATATCCGCCGGCCCCGACTGAAACGGTAATGCGAACAAAATAACCGAGTGCATACTTCCCGATCCACCATAGCTCCCAAACGGATGTTGTACGCGGCATTTTAGTACATCTGATTAAGAAATACCAACATTATTAAGTTGTGGATCTCTTGCTGACTTATGAGCGTCTCCCCAAATTGGAGGTTTTGCAAGTTCCTAAAATCCTGCTTTATTGTGCCTTCCAAATACAGTTGTCCGAAAGCACCTGAAACAACTGTAGCGTCAATGCAGTCCTTTCGTTGCCTACTGCACATTGTCTCAATTTATTGTCATGCGATGACTTTTTATTGTCACTACCAAAAGGAAAATACTTAGCAAAAAAAATGGCATACCAGCCCAAAACGATAAACTGTCAAGCCCTGAACTAAAAAAGTCAATTGTCAAAATGAAATAGGAAAGCATCAAACTGAAAAGTCCAACATAAATTATTTTGCACTTCTGAACTATACTTTTTCTATAATAAGCAACTAATAAAATAATATGCCCAACAGCAGCAATTGTTGCTGCCGTAAAGAGTCGGTCATCATAATCGCCCGTCAAACTAAATTTAACGTCGCCCCGAAAAAATTCATGGAGTGCAAATATTTCGATTAATCCTAAAAATCCAATTCCGTGTCCAGCCCCAATTAAAATCAGAATATTAAAAACAATTGTCAATACTATAAGCCAGTTTACAGTTTTCATAAAGTCCGACTATTTTATTTCAAGTTCCATGTCAAACCAAATTTACTTTGAAAATGTAATGTTTTGTCAATGATTTGAACTAAACCGATGAGTAAAATTATACAGCAGGCAACGGACAGGGCTTGGCGATGTGCTGTCTTGAAAATCGTCTGCCAGTAACCGAAGCTAAACTTATAACTAATACTATTGTTCATTCAATTGCTTCGCGTTATCCGCCGGCTGGAACTGAAGTTCAGTGGGATGCAGAAAGCTGAGAATAAATTCGCTGACCGGCCGTATTTCCAAACCGCCTATTGCAGGCAGGCATTCAGCCTACTCGTTTAAGATAATATTGTCTTTTATACCAATGTTTACCAAAAACAAAAATTATCTCCGTTTAGAATAACCAAATTGCCATTTTATTACTCTTCGAGTGGAGTCACAGATAAATATTTTATCGTTCCCAGTAAATATTCATCAGGACTGCCCAAATGTCCGTTTGTCGACCCGCCATATTGCTAATGTAACGTTAGCGGCTGCCGGTCTTATCCCATGCTTCATATACTGTCTGCTTGAAGAGTTCGTCAAGTCTTGTTGTGTCTGCCTGTTCGCCCTTTTCTAAAGATTTGACGTACTCATTATAAAACTCAATTTTTTGTTCAAGGAAGTCGTTAAGAATTTGAATTTTCGGCTCTTCATTAAGCTCTTCACCTGCGATTTTTCGGAGCAATAAGTTTTGAATTTCAGTCTTAACGTTTTTATCTGATACTTGAGTCTCCAAGAGTTTCTGAAATTCTATTGGAGCCATTGTGTTTGTCTGTTCAATCCAGTCACAAGCAAGTATAGGTCGTAAGGCATAGAAATACTTTTTCACTCTTACATTGTCTTTCTGTAAATATTCCCTATAATTACCTTCTGCCATATGTAAGTAATGATGAAGGCATGACTTAGGATTGAAAAACTCCTTTGTCAAATCACGCAATTTGTCTGCCGTTGAAAATTGCTGTAAGTAAATAATTGGGCTTCTTAACCACTCTAACATTGGCGGGTTTGACTTTCTAAAAAGTCGCAATGCTTTTTTTAACTCCCATCCTGCAAGGTCAATGTCGTTGGGTAAAATTTTCTCCTGATTGTCTTTCCTGTCATCAATTTTTAAATACCATTCAAGTCTGTGAATGTAAATATATCTTACGTCCCAGTCGCTGTCGGTCGACGCAAAGCCCCAAGCACGGCTACCACTTTCAACAGCATATAGAATTTTGATGTCGTGTTGAAGCTCAAGTTTTAAAAGTTCGCTTTTTATTTCGTCTATCATTGTTTGAAGCGTCGCTCCACGGTTACCGTTAACGGGCAGCAGGTTGGATCAGGGGCTGTATTAACACGCCTATCGCTCGGCAGAGTTGCTATCCTCTCTGGCCATTTCCAGCCACGAATCGCTGCCCGATTTTACATATTAGTTGAAGATAACAATTAAACACCTGAATTTATACGTCAGTATGCTAAAAAGTAGTTTGCTGCTCATTTACAATACCCGATAACGGTTGGGCTTTGCGAAGTAGTGGACTTAGAATCCCGTCAGTCCTCTTGGCCGTAGCTTTTTGTCTAATACGACCAAGGTACAAAAGCTGAGTAGAATTACAACTGTATTTAAAGCGATATTCTGTCGCCCGCATTTTGCAAAACCTCA
>QFQM01000433.1 GCA_003243255.1 Flavobacterium psychrophilum
TCCTACTGGCACTGTATCACCGAAATGACTGGCACAACATGCTCCGAAATGGGTGGCACAGTGGCGACCGAATTATCCATTTATGGCAAGGAATTACTTGCCTGTTTGATACCACTGTTAATTTTAACCTATCTATTAACTGACTTTCTTGGTCCTCTGTTTTTCGATTCTTGCTATTGTGATCAATGTAATCCGTTGACACTAGCAACAACAACCGGATGGCGGACACGACAGACGGAATGAGGTCTACCAAATACATTGTAATGGCTATGGCAACGGTTTGCTATCCGCTACCTGATGAAGGCAAGGTTCGGATTTTCCTCCTTTACGTTGGGAACTTCTATTAACGTCAAACGTTCAGTAGCGACCGTATCAAAGCTTCTACCTGGTATTTCAACAATATAAGTGGAATGAGAACGGGTGATGGCTTTTAATACAATTACCTCCGTCTGGCCGTCTAACCAGCAGCGACTGCCTGGAATAAGAATGGAAATCATGAATAAAATGAATGTAATGCTTATAAGTAGTTTTTGATCGTGCGTTCGATATCCTTGTGGAAAAAATGTTCGGTGGATCTGGAAATGGAAAGTGAACCTTTCTTTCTGGTTTCTAAAATCAATGCGGCATAGTGGGAGAGATCCACTGACGCAGACGCTAATTCGGTCAGGGCGCGTTTTATGAATTTCAGTTTGATGGCCGAGATTTCTTTAATTTGAAATTCAGTAAGGAGATATTCTTTAAGAAAAGAAGTGTCTGATAGACGATGAATCAAATCGTTCCTGTGCTCTTTTATCCATTCAATGACATTTTCTCCCGAGGATCGGATAATCGCTTCTTCACTATTCATTGATGCCAATTCTGTCTGCTAAGATAAGCTCTTTTTTAATGCGTAGGGTGGAATTATTTCAGATTCATACCTATCAGGGGTACAAAAGAATTAAACCGATGGAGTCACGTAGTAAAAGAGATTGAGAGAAACTTGAGCCCAAGGGTAGATGACTTGTTTATCCGCTACTTATTCACATTAGGGTTTGAAATAGCATCCAGAAGATGCTTGAGCTTTTCTTGGTCTAAGGATTCAGTCCATTTCATTTTCTTATCCAACTCCTCTACACGGTCACGAAGCTCAGCAATTTCCTTATCTGCTTTGATAAGATCGTTTTGCAATTTTTCCAGACTTTTTCCATCGACCATCATAATTGTATTCTGGTATGACTTCACCCCTTTAAATATAACTCAAGCTTTTAACAAAGAATTGGACGCTTTTCGTTTAAGCATCTCATCCGTGATTTTTTCAAAAGTTAAGTAAAAAAGGAAATACCCATCCTAATTGATTTGTGCAGGTGGATGAATTAATTGTTAATGTTCCAATAATGGTACGTTACACCTCAAACTTGAGTGAGCCATACTCAACCATCTCAACCACATTAGTAGTAGCTGTTGATTTTTCAAATCTTCTCATTTCCAAATTCCTTTTCCATCCTTGCCGCTTTAATTATGGTAATACTAGTCATGCTGATTTTTCGCACGCCAAAAGACTTCGGATGAACGGTTTCCCCCTTCCAGCTGGCGCTTTCAGGAACCCCCATTAATTCCGATTCCTTTTGGCTTTGCGATCAGCATGACACCATGAGTGACCATAATTAAACCGTACAATTATGGAAAACATCAATCATCAATTACAATGGGAAGTCGCCGAAATCAAACTTACCTACACCTCAGCGGTTAAACCTTCATTACGTCCTAAGATTGTTTCATCACAAGATGCACACCGCATTCTGAAAGAATCATGGAATCAGGATACCATCGATTTGTATGAGCAGTTCAAGGTGCTTCTTACTAACCGGGCTAACAAAGTATTAGGCATTATTGAAATATCTTCCGGTGGAATGGCTGGAACAGTAACGGATCCGAAACTGATATTTGCCGCTGCCCTTAAAGCAGGAGCCAGCGGATTCTTAATTTGCCATAATCATCCATCAGGTAATCTCACTCCCAGCGAGTCGGATCTATTCCTTACTAAAAAACTCAAAGAAGGAGGAAAGCTGTTAGAAGTACAATTACTCGATCACATCATCATTACCAGCGAATCCTACTTTTCATTTGCTGATGAAGGGATCTTATGATCCCTTTACTATATTTTTCTTTTGGAAAAAATATTCCCGACACTACTATTCGATAGTATTCTTACTAAATGGAGATTCTGGGGACAAATAGGTATTCGGCCTTTCTTTACTGCGAGCGATTGAAACACCTGGGTAGGAATAGGTGAATAAATACTTATAGATATGGATATAGAAATAAAATAGGAGTTAGTCCCATGTCCTGAATTCATCTCTGATCTAATCACCCATCTTGAGAATGATATTTAATCCTATGAAAAAGACAAGAGCCTATCATCCGCTCAGGAAACTTATGTTGTCTGGGAATCCGAACAGAATAAATAACCCACTGCAGCAAGTGGTATCACCCCTGATCGAATACCTGACCGATCACAAAATTAATCCCGATGCTTTCAACAATCTCGTCCAGAACCTCATTGGACAGGTGGTTACGCCATTTGATAACGGGTATAATGCCGGGCGAATGGAAAGTGATAACGCGTTTAATAAGTATCCTCTTTTCATCATTTATTGTACCGGTAGTGCGGATGTTTCCATAGCAGTAAAATTTTGCAGACAGGAAAAATTAGCCATTTGTTTAAGAGGGTTAACATGACTTCTACAGTAGGTTCGGGTGTGACCTGGGGTGAATACAATCATGAACTTAATGCCTATGGGTTACACAATCCCGGTGGAAGTTGTGATACGGTTGGTATGGCCGGTTATACGATGGGGGGTGGCTATGGGTATACCAGCATGAAATGGGGCATCGCTTGCGACAATCTGATTGAGATAAGAATGGTAACAGCCAATGGTGATATCATTACGGCAAATGAAAATGAAAACCCTGAATTGCTTTGGGCACATCAAGGAGGAACAGGAGGAAATTTTGGTGTGCTGGTAAGCATGAAGTACAAGCTCTATCACCTCAAATACGTGTGGCCTATTCAGGTCAACTGGCCCATTGAGGATGCCGCAGATGTGTTGGTGACCTGGCAAAATACCATGACCAAAACACTTCAGGACCGAAACCTGGGTTTGCTTGGATTTTTAGCAATGCGGGAGGTAACTACGGTAGATAAAAATGGAATTCACTCTTCGGTGAACGAACCCTATTTTTGTATCCGCGGAATTTATTCTGCCGACAGCAGCGATGACGGAAAGAAGGCACTGGCCCCACTGCTACAGATAGGCAAACCTAACTATCCGGCAGGTCCATTGTGGCAAAAGCAAGTAACCTATGCATCAGCTAATCAGCATTTATTGGATAATGTGGAAGGGATTATACCTGACACTATAAAAGAAACGAAACGCTGCGCTTACGTTGAAAAAGCACTGACCAGGGAAGACTATCAAAAAATGGTTGACTACTTTAAAACAAGCCCCAACCAATACAACATTGTTTCTATGGAACCCTATGGTGGTGCCATAAACGAAGTAAAACCGACCAGGACCGCTTTTGTTCATCGCAATGCCTACTTCGATATTTTTACCGATTCATTCTGGATGACGGATGATGAAAAAGAAGAAGCGTTTTCGTGGCTTCGAAACTACTATGAATCCGAAAAGATGAAAGACATATGGTCGGTTCACTACTATCAAAATTATGTGAACGATGAGTATAAGAACTGGCAGCAAGGATATTTTGGTGAAAATTACCCGAAATTACAATCCATTAAACGGAAATGGGATCGTGATAATGTTTTCAATTTTCCTCAGAGCATTGAAAAATAAATTGGAAACGGATCATCAAAATGAATAGCGTTCCCAGGAAAGTCTGCTGATTGGAAGAAGCCCGAACGGAATCGAAAGAATCTCATCCTGCTAGGTGTTTTAATCAATCCGGCTAATCTTCCCAAATACTATCTGTCAACGCATGCTTGTTGCTTCCGTATGAAGCGCAGCGGAATGTAAGAACGACCTTCTCCGAATTGTCCCAGTGACCAAACTTCATTTAGAAACATAAACTTTAATTTAACACCCCCCACCACATTGCATAAATATTTTGTTGGTGGCTGGCCTTCTTCTCTTTCAGGTTTGGAAACCAGTCTTTATTCTAAGCTACTCTTGAATTCTGTTCTTGATAATGTCTCCGAAATGAAGTTTTACTTCTTTTATCCGCCAACCTTCTTCAAGTTTGATATACTGAATGTCTTGGCTCATAAACGCCTGATTTATCTTGTCTTTTGTGAATTTGCTCACCACCCAAAACAACCATTTTCCGGTGGCTGTATTTCCATTTATCTTTATTA
>QFQM01000434.1 GCA_003243255.1 Flavobacterium psychrophilum
CTGGTAGTAAAAGCTAAGGGTGAAAAATGAGTTGGTCCTTTCCGTACCTGTCTCCGGTTTCTTGCCCAGAACCGACAACTGGTACGCTACTTCAAACAGGTAGCTGGCCCGGTTGTAAGCAAGCGGCAACTTAAAGTTATACGAAAGCAGGTCAAAACTGGTTTTGGTGGTCGTAGTAGTTTCATTACTATTCTGGCCACCTCCTAATACAGGCGGCAGCAGCACGCCCAGCAGACTATCCCTTAACCGCTTTTCTTTTACATAAGTCTCGTAAAAATGTTGCGTGCCTCCCACTACATTGACAGCAGGCGTCAACGACACGAAATCTTTAGGACTGAATAAACTGCCGAGGTTGATGAACTTACCGGTGCCAAGCGTAACGAATACATCCTGCGTTTTACCAAAAGCATAGTCGGCATTGATGGAAGTGCTCAACCAGTTACTCAGGGTGAGTGAAGCACTTATATTATCTGCATTGGCAGCCTGTATAAAAGGCGAACCCGTGGGAAAGAAAGTATGACTATAGCTGATATCGGCAGCAAGTGTTTTGCTGAGGTTGAAAGATATACCCGCTCCCAGACTGGTGGCAGAAACAGCAGCGCCGGAGTCGTTCAGTAATTTATACCCCATGCCGGTGAAGTAAATACCGGAACGTAGTTGATACGTAGCACTGGCTGCGATATAAGGCATGCTTTCCTGCGCACGCTGGCCATAATAACTGGCATTGTTGGCATACGATACACCCAGCGTGAGCGTGGATTTGTTGACGATGGCAGTATCCGGAGCTACCTGGGCGCTGTCGGCTTGTGCAAAACAATACGAGCTCAGGAGCGCGGTTGTAATAAGGGTGATAATAGATTTCATAAACAGGCGGATTTAATGCCCGATGAGTCCCGTAATAGGCTTTATGATCTTAGGCTTGATGACTTTGATCGGTTTCACCGGAACAGTTGGTAAGGGAACCGGTTTAACCTGCCTGCGGGATTTCGGAACTTCCTTTATTTTTTTATCTGGCTTGGTGGGGGTTGGCGATTCTTCTTCAGGCTTTTTTACTTCAGGGATAGTATCAGCGACACTCCTCATCTTATAGATGCCCGCCAGGTTACGGAAACCTTTCATACCCCCATCATTACCGAAGCCGGTGAGCGGACGGATGATGAAAAGCAGCACAATGAAAATGAGTCTTCGTGTCAGCATGATAGCTATTTATAAAAGTAACAGATTTTTGCCTTTACGGAGACAAAAATCTGTTACCACGTTTGTTAGTGAATACCAAGCCTTGCCACGCTGGTGATCCTTGTTTGCACGTGGGTGTTGACTTGTACAGGCTTCACCATGCTGCCTGCTTTCTGCACGCTGGTTTTCACCTTGGTCTTTACCGCGCTGCCTGTTTCATGAACAGTGGCAACTGTTTGGTGTACCTTGTTCACACTGGCTGATTTTACTTGTTGAGCCGCTGTAATAGCGGTTTCAGAGGAAGCCACAGCTTGTGTATGAACAAACGCGTCGTTACTTACTTTGTTGTTGTTGACAGATGCCTGGCTGCTTGCATTGGCATTTGCCTGTGCAGATGCCTGGCCATTAGCTTTTGAAGGTTTGGTTACCTGGGCATTGGCAGTAACCTGTGTGCTGGTGCTCGCACTAACCTGCTTGTTGGGTGCTTCCTGTGAAAAAGCGGCGCCCGATACTAATAATACTGCTGCGATTAATACTTTGGTTTTCATAACGTTTGTTTTAAAGTGTGATGGATTAATTATCGAATACAAAACAAACTTAGGGGCCGAAGATGAAGGAAAGATGAAAAGTGAATAGCCGGGACAAATCCTTGTTTCATCGATTCATTTTGCTTTATAAGTGTTAAAATGAATTTTATAGGGTGTGTTATAGTTTAAACATTGTATTTTTTTTATTAACTTCATTATAAACTAACTACAACCTGTTGTCTGGCTCTGTAAAGCATATCAAACTATTTGATCTTATTGGTAAAGGGGATGAAATTGCTTTCCAACAGGTCTTTCGCCATTATACGCCCCGTCTTCATCCATTCATATTCAAGGTTGTCAAATCAGAGCCGGTTGCAGAAGGTATTGTGCAGCAGGTATTCCTGAAGCTGTGGGAAAACAGGGTACAGGTGGCTTCAAAAAGCGATCCATCTGCCTGGTTGTTTACGGTAGCTGCCCATCTTTCTTTCAATTACCTGAAAAAAATGTCCGTACAGCAGCGATATATAGATTATGTGAAGAGGACTATGGAGGAGGGAGCCAATACGCCCGAGGCGGAAAAGATACTGTCCTCGAAAGAGAACCAGGGGGTACTGTACAGGGCAATAGAGCAATTGCCGCCGCAGCGCCAGTATATTTTTAAGCTCAGCCGTATTGAAGGGCTTACCCATAAAGAGATTGCCGAGAAACTGCAAATATCACCCATTACCGTAAAAAATCAACTGGTAGCCGCCCTTGATTTCCTCCGCAAGCAATTGCAAAAGAACGATGCATTGCTCCTTATTATGCTGTCCAATCTCCATTACCAGCTTTTTTAAAAAAAAGTTTGTCTGTCAATAGTCCTATTGCAGCCTGAGGTTGTCTGCTATATATATCCTGTTATTAAATTATTATCCTGTCGTTATTTCTTCGATTGCTTTTCAGACACCTTATTTT
>QFQM01000072.1 GCA_003243255.1 Flavobacterium psychrophilum
GTATCTGCATACCTACGCAAATTCCGATAACCGGCAACTTTTTATTAAGTACAAGATCATCAAGGGTTTCCCTCATTCCCGATTCGTTCAGCTTAGTCATAGCATGATCAAAAGCACCAACACCCGGCAGCACTATTTTTGTAGCACCCTCCAGGTCAGAAGCTTTTTCAGCAATTTTTACCTGAATGTCTAATTTTTTAAAAATATTCACAAAGGCATTTAAGTTCCCTAAGCCGTAATTTATAATTACAATCATCTGAATAATCTTTTTTCCAATCCTAATTTGGTCATCACTTTTGCCCCCAAATTGATCAGATTATATTTGTTTTTATAGTCTTTGAAAGTTTTGTTCTTGCCATCAAAAATAGCCTGAAGCTCTTCAACAGTTAGATCAAGCTTGTTAGCAATGTATTCAAACTCCTGACGAAGGAATTGTTCGCTCATTTCAGGTTTCGAAATTCTTTCTAACGCCTCATCCCTAGTCATTTGCCCTGTAAGGATTAGGCTCGAGAAATGTGCCCTTCTCTTTTCGTATCCAAACTTTTTAGGAAGCCAGAAATCTTCATAAAATCTTGTAAACCTTGACTCATGATGCTTATGCTGGAATTTTTCCCATCCAAATCGGCTCTCCAGCAGGTCTTCAGCGTCCTTTTTAATATATGGTATTAAGTTTAAAGGCTTAAACACCTCCATACCTAACACATATTTGTAGAATATTTTATATTTTAAAATATCGACAATAGGGAAAGTCTTCAGTTTCTTCTTGCCGAATTTTGAATGTATGTCTTTAACAAGGGTTTTATCAATACCCGGAAATCCGCCCCATTCTTCAGGCTCTCTACAACATTCTGTAGAAAAATTACCTCCCGTAAGCACATACTTCAGCTTATGCTTTCTGGCAAACTGATATAATGCAGAGAAAAAGGCATAATCCTGAGGAAGATCCTGATCTGAGATCTGAGATTTAAGGAAAGCAACCTGAAGATCTTTCATTTCTTCCCAGTTAATAACCTCTGTATACAAATCGAGACCAAGGCCATTAACCAGCTTTTCGATATTACCTACTGCCTGCTGGGTATTCCATCCTGCATCTACGTGAAACAATAGCGGACGAAGCCCCATAACTTCTTTTGCTACATAAGCAACATACGAGCTATCAAGACCACCACTTAGGCCAATTATACAATCAAAATCTTTTCCTTCGCCCTCTTTTTTTATTTTTTGAGCAATCTTCATCAGTTCCTCATACCCTTTCTGGTCAGTATGCCAGTTTGGAAGTATAACGTTCTGGAAATTATGATAATAATCAGAAATACCATTTTCATCAAAAATGATATTGGGATCTGAAGTATCCATTATTGTCTTTGTACAAATCTGATATTCTCTTTTGCTCATTTTATTTTTTTACTAGTAAATTTCTATAAAACAACTGAATTGCCGATATAGCGAATACTACCCTTGACCAAAGCTTAGGTAATAACTTTCTTTTTAAAACACTTGCATTTTCACCATGAATCCTCCTCAAAAGTGTTGCTTCATCAATATGGATATTTGATTTAGCTATATTAGCCCCCATTGCAATCCACAAATCATGCGACTCAACATAAGAAGGAATTGGTAAAACCAATGCATTCAACTCTTTTCTGAATGCCATGGCACAGCCATAATAATTTGTTTTGCCTGCAAAAATATCTATTATATTCCTAAAATACTTGCGTGAAGATTCAGATGTAACACCATCAATAGAAAAATCACTTGGGGCACCATCAGACTTTATGAATGCCGAATTAGAGGAAACAAGCAACGAACCCGAACTTAACAAGCTGTTTTTCATCAACTCAACACGCCCATCTATCCATATATCATCCTGATCTGACATAAAAATTATATCCTTCGTAGCCAGGCTCACTACATGGCCGAAAGAAAAAACATGCCCTTTATTAACATCGTTTTTATAGATCTTAATCCTCTGGTCATTGATAGCCCTTACCACTTCCAGGGTATTATCCTTCGAGCAATCATCAAGGACGATTACCTCATCATCAGGACCCAACTGCCTAAGAATCGACTCTAATTGCAGGTCGATATATTTGGCTCCGTTATATGTTGCTAAGCAAACACTTATATTCATTATTCTTTTTTATAACTCTTTTTGAATCTCTCAAAAAACATGCAAATATAATGTAATTTCTACCTATACCTTTATAGGATTAACACGATTAATCCCAACATTTTCTTCTTCCTTATAGTTCATAATTTTACTCCAATACCATAAAACAACCAAAAAGCCATATGAATTAAAAAATGTCGGGTTGGTTGTTGAATTTATAACATACATCAGAAAAATCACAAAAAACAAAAAATTCTCACCCGTATAAGCTTTCAGTCGTTTAAGCGGAAAAAATAAAAGCATGTAAACTATTGGCGTAAGCACAAAGCCTAAATAACGTAACATATCTAAAGGAGAAATTTCGGTGTAAGCTTTAAGCTTTCCTGACCCTTCAGAATAATAATAAGATGCTAATCCTTCTCCAAGCAGAAAATTAAAAATATTCAATTGCTTAATGAAAGAATTAACGTGTCCTATCTTCACAGAATTTGATTCTTCCCCGGCACTAAAAACAGTTGTATTTTCAATCAGGTAAATAACAACGATCATCACTAAAGGGATAGTTATCATTAAGAACCTGATTTTATTTTTAAAACTGAACTTTATAAAGCTTATCAATATCAGTGTAAATATGGTAGTCATTATTGAAGATCGTGATCCTCCCAGCCAAAGCGTCATGAAGAAAAGAATTACCAATAATAAATTACCGTATTTCTTTTTTTTATCCAAAAATGAGATATAACACAGCACAAGCGGAAGATATAAAAAAGGCAGTGTTCCCATCTGGAATGTTATCACCCCTTCCTCTACGAAATCCCTCATGCTAAAACTTCCCGTACTGTAATAAAAGAAAAAATCATAATACACATCTGATATAGGAAAACCTCCGGCAACTATAAAATAAGACAGCCATGTATAGATCACCATTATAATGCCGCACTTCCGAATGATCTTATCTAAATCTACTTTGTATTTATTTAAAGGAAAAACAAGAAAAAGAACGAGCGTTGACAAAAAAAGCTGCAAGCTGACGGCCCGGTCAGAATAATAGAAAAAAGAGTGTATATACCCAAACAAAAAAATGATAAAAAGGACAAATGGCGCAGTAGTTTTAAAATTATAAAGCTTGTAATTAAAAGCCATTAAAGCGATTATGGAAAGAAACACAAGTTTATTTATTACTATTACGGGAAATAAAAGCGTAATAATGAAAAAGAAATAAAACAATTTGTTTATCCAGTTTCTATATGTATTTGTAATCTCATATTCCATACAGCACACCCCTTTTAAAACCTACGAATATATATATAAATATTTAAAACCTCCGATATACAGGTTCCTGTACAGAGCCCACTTATCTTTTAGTTTTATAAAATCTATCAACTGTTTTTTTGTCTGGCTATCCAGCCTGTCGCCATAAATATCAAGAAATAATTCTGCCTGCTCAAAATTGCTTCGCATATACTCTTTATCTCCTCCTGATATTATATTTATAAACTTCTTTACCCTCTGGCTAAAACTTATCTCATCCTTAATCGTAACACTGTTTTCATGGCTCCTGTATTTAACCGTTGGAACATATAAAGGTTTTAATTTGCCTACCCCTAATGCTATTAAAGCCATCCAGTAATCATGCATTTCCACCCCTACAGGAATTTCGGCAAGTTCATCCTTCATCTTTTTATTAAAAACAGCAGCGCAACCAGTTACGCTATTTAAAAACAACGTCCTGTAAAAATCCATTTTCTCAGGATTTAGTCCCTGTGTTTCCCAAAAGGTCTGTCCTGTCAGATTGCCTTTCGAATCCATCATTTTTAAATCTGTAAAAACCATCGAAGGCTTATTTACATCTTCAATGCTTTTAAGCTCCTTAAGGCTTATCTCCAGTTTATCAAGCTCCCATATATCATCCTGGTCGCAAAGCGCCACATAATCGCTATTGCATTTAGAAATGGCGACCTCAAATGTTTTAATCGGCCCTTTATTCTTATCATTAATGAAAAGTTTTATAAAAGGATGATCTTTTTGAATATCCTGGATAATTTGTATTGTATTATCTTTAGAACAATCATCTGCAATAATTATCTCTGTAGGCGGTAAGGTTTGATTAATTATAGAAATCAGCTGATCATATATATACTTGCCACCATTATAAGTAGCAAGGGCAACTGAAATATTATTTATATTTTCTTTCATAAATTAATTCTCAGATAAAAAACTATCGTAATAATTGATCAGATCTATACCATATTGCTTTTCTAAAAAATTAGCACAGGCATAGTTATATGCATTTAATCTAATCATTTCTAAATTATTGTTTGTATCATTTATCACCTCTAACATTCGGTTTGCAAGCCCCTGTGTATTATTATATAAAAGTCCTGTCTGACCATCATTTATCAACTCAGCAGTACCTGCATTATTAAACCCAATCACTATGCATGAATTCAACATAGCTTCAATGGTAACTCTTCCTAAAGCTTCATTTTTCGAACACATTAACAAAGCTAATGCATTAGACATTAATTCATCAGTATCTTTTCTAAAGCCTAAAAATTTGACATTCTTTTCAAGTTTCAAATCTAAAACCATCTTCTTTAAATATGCATCATATGCATGTTCTGCACTTCCTGCAATCCATAGCGCTAAGGTGTTTTTGTGCTGATAAACATTATAAAAAGCCTGTATTGCTTCTTCTATACCTTTATTCTTCACTAAAGATCCACAAAAAAGAAAATAGTTACTTTTTGTTTCAGGCTTGAATGAATTTGCTACTTTTCTAACACTGTTATATAGAACTACTGAATTATCATCAACTCCAAAATATTTTAAAATACCTTTCGATATACATATAACTTTATCAGATTTTTTTATCCTTTCTTTATATTTCTGCATTCCTCCAAAAACATCAAGGCCATGATCTAAGTCAATGTATTCACGCAAGTGCCATATGTGCCTTATATTTTCTTTTTTTGCAAGCTCTTCACCAATTCCAACCACACCTGAGTTTGAATGAACAATAGTTATATTATGTAATCTTACAATTTTTTGAAGCTCTTTTAAAGCTATTTTGTTTTTAATGCCGGTGTTTATAAACCTTAAAAAATTTAAAAATCTACTTTTAATACTTTTTCGCGGGTCTTTCAATTCAGTTTTATATCTGACAACAGAATAGTCTATTTGCTCTTCGTCAAAATAATCGCAAATAGGTCCCCTATCAGGAACAATAACTTTCACACTCACACCCAGATCTCTTAACGAAGAGACCATATTGATCAATGACTGGTTTGCACCATACAATAGAGTATCGTGTGTTATAAACAATATATTTTTTTTCATTACTGAATCGAAATGTTGCCCTATAAAATTACTAATTAAACTTACCTGCTGCCTTTAATCTGTTGTAATGCTCTACATCCCTAGACCTGTAAGGTTTGCACGGATGCCCTCCGGCAATCATCATTGGTGGTATGTTGGAAACTACAACACTTCCAATCTGAATAATTGCTCCTTCGCCAATAGTAACCCCTCCAACAATAGTAACATTATTACCCAGCCATACATTATCTTCAATTGTAACATCTTTATGATATAGGGTATCATCATAAGGGATTGCTGTTCCATTATCATAATTATGATAATGGGTAATGATCACACAACCTGTACCGCTATGGAAATTATCTCCTATAGTAACCTTGCCTTCTCCAAATATAGTCATTCCATTAAAGTGTACATTATCACCTAAAACTGTACTTGGAGTAACTATAGAAGGGTTATTTATATAAATTTTACCTTTAACATATTTGGCAGTAGCCAAAACTCTTTTTGCATATTTCTTCTTGAGAACTTTAGTATAATAAAGCTGATGAAGCTTGCTATATATTCTTCCTATCATAATATTATGCTTTAATTTCAAATATTCTAACGTACATAAAATCTCTAATTATCTCCTATTAAAATCAAAGAGCGTTTGAAAAAATACAAATAACCCACTATCAACACTACTAAAACCGTAAAAAATATCTTATATATATAAGAAAGATCGATCAATACATATACTACGCCAATAGACATGCTGGTAAACAATAAAAACAATGCAGGCTTTAAATCTACGATTTTAACTTCTTTATAATCCTTTAGTAAAAAAGTACCGTACCCCATTATGAGATAACTTATAAAAAGTACATATGCAGGAATTTTAAAACCAAAATATGGTAACAAAATAATATTCGACAACAAACAAAAGATACCAGCACCTAATGTAATCTTCCAAAGATTTCTTGTCTTCTCCCTATAAAACAAAATTGCGGTAACACCAAAATACATAGGCCTATACAAGTGTGCAAGCGTGAATACCGCCGCTAAAAAATATGCGCCTCTAAGATCGACGTTGTTTACCATCAATCCGAAAATTTCTTTCATCCAAACACAAACGCATACGACAATTACAATTAATGACGATTGAATTATCCATATCATTTTTTTGAACTGATCATACCTTTTTTCTTTAATCAGATCATACAAAAGAGGACTAACCGCAGTATTTAAAGCTCCAACCATTAAGGCCATAAGTGCCCCGAAAGATCCTGCAAAACCATAATACCCTATCTGAAAAGTGGTAAAAGCAAAGAATTTCAATATCAATCCATCTATTGATCCTAATAAAAAAGTACTGTAATAATGCGGTATCATGGGTAAGGAAACAGACAACCCCTTTCTTAATACATATCTTTTGAACTTATAAATTGGTTTCAAATCAAACTTGTGACGAAGCGGATACCAATAAGAAATATTTAAAAACACCGTGGAAATACAATTCGAAATAATCCAGCCCATGTAATGAAGATCTAAGATTACTATTGTCACATAGTTGAGCCCAATCGTTAAGAAAGAAGCTATAATTGTTCTAGCCACAACTTGTTTAGGCTGCTGAGTATATTGAAAATAACATTGCCCAATTGTCGCAGAAGGGCCCAAAAAAACAATAGGCAGCACGCTTAATATAATTATCGAAAATTGCTTATCATTAACTTCATCAGGTAAAACAAAATAAATTAATACTGATAGTATGCAAGCATAAACAATCATCCATAAATTTAGAAACCCATAAAACTGAGACCATCTCTTTTTATAATGATAGGGATGATGGTAAAACGAATTCATAATAGGAAGCTGCAAACCCAAAAATGCAAATACGCTAATTAACCCCAAAGTGGAATTTAATACCGTTTGTATTCCATAATCCACTGGTGTTAAGTAAGTAGTAAATACAGGAAGCATTAACAAATTAATCACTTTAGGTATGAAAGGCCCCAAACCGTAAATTAAACTATGACTTATAACTTTTTTAAACATATCATGATTTAATTTCAAATATTCTCTCTTCTTTCATCCTACTTTCCCATAAGCTAATTTTTTCATTCGTGTTTATTTGCTTTATGGTTTCAAAAATTAGCTTTGTCGATTTACCCCAATATTCCGATTCAAAATTAGCAACATAATATTTAACCTTATCAATTGAAATTTCATCATTTATCCGTCCTGTCAAAATATCCACTATATCTTTTTCAGATTTAATTTTTACAAGTCCTTCTTTTAAGTAATCATAGCAATCGCTTGGCTCGTTGTTTTGAAAATTCACATAATAGCTTATTTTTTTACACAGAGCCACTTCAAGATGCAATGCAGAATCACCTACCGCAAAACGGTTGCATGAAGCAATAAAACTGATAGGATTATCAATATGAGGATTAGAATATGCAATATTGTTTTGTTTGCAATATTTTTCCCAAAACATAATATCGACTTGCCCTGGATGAGGACGTACAATAAAATTAATCTTGTTTTCCGATAATTTTTTTACAAAACTTAAAACTTTATCTTTATTGTCAAGCATATTTATTGCTAAACCAAGATCATATATATTTACTTCCGGAATTAATGGAATTTTATCGAACCTTGGGGAGCCACTTAAAAAAACATCAGTCATTATCGGCCTGCCATTGTGCCTGTACTTATTCAGGGTTTCTTCTCCGTCAAGAAAAGCATAATCAAATTCCAGAGCAGGGAAAAGATTAGAAACGGATGCATGCTGAGTATAAATAGTTTTCACTCCCAACTGCTGAGATGCCCTAAAATAACTCCTGGTTATAAAAGTATGGTCGTTAGCGATTAAAAGGGATTTGGGTTTAATTTCTTTAATATAATCAAAAGCCCTGATATATACTCCCGGTGTATTTAGGTAATCATAAAAATGATACAGTATAGACTTGTATTGAAAGCCTTTTTTACTAAAGAGAAGCTTCAAGAGTTTTGGTAAATTGAACACCGAAGCCCAACAATTACCACGTGTATCAATAATGATGTTATTGCAATTATCAACAGGAAATGTTGAAAGAACAAGAGTATTAGGAATAGATTGAATAAGTTTATCTAATGCTCTATATTGATTTAATGAACTTATTACAACAAGTGTATCAATTCCTCTAGGAAAATTTAGCTTTTTTACAAAAGGATTTAAGGATTTTAAGCTATAATAAAACAATTTACAAATTATGAGGATTATGCTCCTTAAGGATGTTTTATCTATCTTCAATCCAAGCTCCCCCGGATAAAGTTCTTCCAGTCCACATTGATAATTCAAATCCTCAAATTCGGTCGTCTTCATGTAATCAAAAAATTCCTATAATTATTTAGTTTAGGATAGTGACCATTAACACTATGATCACAAAAAGTGTTTACGCCTGTATGGCTTTGCTGATAATATCCCAAAATAACAACTGGAAAACTTAGGCCTTTTAAGCTAACTTTTCCAGTTGTAGTTTTTTAGTCCTCTAAACCTGTTCCGGCAACATTGTGTTTTAATTTCCAATTGCCATCCTGGTCTTTCCCCCAAAGGTGTGGTGATCTCCAGCTGTCAATTTGTTCATGAAAATATTCTTCAGTGATACCACAATATTCAAGAAACGTTTGGAAATATTTTTCAGGAAATTCACCGTCAAATTTATTTACCAGTGCCACGCCTTCCTCTCTTAAAAGGTGTCCGTCCCTGATTTCATGAGCAGTATCAGAAGTACATCTTCCTAAACCAAATTTAATATGGGCAAGATAATAATGGAATCCATCTATTTTATCATCTAAAGATGCATATTTAGAATATGTACCCTCACTTCTAACAGGATTAGCTTCAAAACCGGTATTTTTGACACAATAATAATAGTTTTCCTGCGGAACCCATTTCTTATAATATCCATAAAAGTGGATTTCTGTCCCTATAGCTTCAAGATCTTCAACCGGAGGAGCCATATATGGCTTAAGATCATTTTCACTCACACCATATTTCACAAGATCTTCAGGGCCTAATCCAGAAAAATAGTGTTTTTTATGGTCTGCCTTATAATCTCTTGTAGGACTAAACGCATTTTTCATATCACCTCCATACTCAACCTCTCCGTTCTCACCGTACATGATTAAAGGGATTCCGTGTTGAACAGCAACTTGTAGAGGAAAATTTGTTTGTCCGTATATAAAAGGCTGGAAAGGATCTCCTAAAATTTCAAAAGATAACTTGGTTAACTTTTTGTGAGTTACACCCGCAGGAGTACCCAATACATTAGCTAAATCTCCAACCCTTATCATTTCATGAAGATTTTTAAAGCCTATTTCGGTGTAAAGATGGGGTGCCCATGTTACTGTCAGTGGATTCATCCCATACTTATGTTTTAGCTCGTGTGCTATATAAGCAGCATCTTTTCCGCCGCTGCAAGGAACTACAACATCATATCTTCCGTCGTTTCTTCTAAATCTGTCAAGAAGCGTCATTAATTCTCTCTCCCTTTCAGACCAGTCAATTTTATTTTGTTTGAAATCAGCAAAGTTACATGCCGAACAAACTCCGTTCTCATCAAATGTTATTCTAGGCCTTTGGTTAGAAATAGTACATTTAACACAAAATTTAACCTCAGTAGGCAAGTTATATCGTTTCTGCGTATTTTTATTTTCCATTTTTTATAATTTCAAAAAATTCTTATATATAGTTAACCCCTTTTCACTGCTTTTTTCCGGATGAAATTGAAATCCAAAAACGTTCTCTTTTTGGACAGATGAACAATATTTAAAATCCTGATAATTTGTTTGGCTTAGGATATTTTTCTCATCTGCTGGCAATGCGTAGTACGAATGTATAAAATACATATAATCTTCATCAGTCAAATCTTCCAAAGGAGAATCCTTCCATTTAACAGAATAATCTTCCAAAAATAACTTATTCCAACCAATATGTGGCACTCTCACTTTTAGATCATTAAATGTTTTAGGGAATCTTACGATTTTCCCCTCAATAAAACCTAACCCTTTATTTGGGCCAAACTCTTCACTTTCATCAAAAAGCAGCTGCATACCTAAACATACTCCCATTAGATAATTGCCTTTTTCAACAAACTCTTTTATTGGTTCAATCAAATTCTGAGAAGCTAATTCATCCATTGCTACTTTAAAAGCACCAACACCCGGCAAAATTAACGAGTCTGCAGACAAAATATCTTCTGGACGCGAAGATATTACAGGATTATAACCAACATGAACACACGCCTGATTTATACTATATAAATTGCCATGCCCATAATCAACAATTACAACTTTTTTCTGGCTCATTATTATCTACAATAAATTGATTTGGAATGTAAAAATTCTTTCAGATCAGCCAATTTAAAACTTGCTGAATTATTACCCTGCCCACCACTCAAAAGGAAGTCTATATTACCTTCTTTTCTATTTTCTGTCTCAAGAACAAAATTTGTAAGAGCCTCATAGTGCAAAGCTGAGCCTAAAGCCACAGCATCAGCCATATTTAATTCTAAAAATTTCTCAACATCACTCATAGAGCCAATACCTCCGTGAGCAATTACAGGTAATGAAACGGCATCATAAATACTACTAACAAGCTCAAAATCTAAGCCTTTACCTGTACCCTCTCTATCAACAGAAGTAATTACAATTTCTCCGGCTCCTAAGCTTTCAGCTTTTTTAGCCCATTCAACAACCTCAATGCCCGTTTGCTCTCTTCCGTTATCTATAAATGCATAATATTTGCCATCAGCATTTTTTATTGCTTCTATCGTAACTACAATCGTGGAGCTTCCAAATTCCTCTGAAGCCTCTCTGATAAAATCCGGACGTTTTATGGCTGCTGTGTTAATAGAAACTTTATCTGCTCCTATGCGAAGCATTGATTTTATATCTTTCAGGCTTCTTATACCACCACCTACAGTAATAGGTATAAATATTTGTTTAGCCGTTTCAGAAATAATATCATGCAGGCTATTTCTGTCATATAACGATGCAACAACATCTACAAACATTAATTCATCAGCTCCCTGCTCATAATAGTATTGCGCAAAGTCAGCCGGTTTTCCTAGTACTCTTAATCCTTCCAAATGTATACCCTTAACAAGATTAGGCCCTTTAATATCTAATCGGGGGATTATTCTCGCTGTTTTCATCTATTATAGTTCAAATAAAATTCTGCTAAATTCCAGTCTGCAAAAGTATCAATATCAATACTTCTTTCATCAGGCATTATGATTTTTTTTATATTTTTAAATTTGCTTATCTGCATCCTCTTTACAGCCTCTGTATTAATGAGGTACATCGAACCGTTAAAAGCAAAAACTTCCGGTGCATCCTGCCTCCTGCTAAAATCGCCTTCTTTACTTTTTACGAGATAACCCCCGGCATTTTCTTCAAATAATGTAAAATATGGATTTTCTTTCGAATACTTAACACTTACCACCATATCTGTATTATCTCCATATGCAGAAATCAGATTGTCAAAATCCTCCTGTTTCCTGAAAGGTGATGTTGGCTGTAGTAACAGTATGGCATCAAACTCTCGTCCTTCATTCTCATAAAAACTAAGCGCATTCAATATCACATCATATGAAGATGCTGTGTCAGTTGCGAGCTCTTCGGGCCTTTTAAAAGGGACATGTACCCCCATTTTTTCAGCAATAGAAAGTACTTCATCATCATTAGTAGATATACACAGTTCGTCTCCCTCTTTTAAATTTACCAAAGCAAACTCAATACTATAAACTACAAGAGGTTTATCTCCTAATACTTTCACATTTTTACCTGGAAGCCCTTTAGAACCGGCTCTTGCAGGGATAATATACAGGATTCTCATGTAAATTGTATATGTTTTATATCAATCTGGGCTTTTTCAAAATCTTCATGCTTACCAACATCGAGCCAATATCCTGCAAAAGGATAGGAGATTACTTTAAAATTGTCTTTTATGAGTGACTCCATTAAATCTGTTGCATTAAAAAAAGAATTTGAAGGTATACAATCCAATACTTTCTTTTTCATAAGGTAAATTCCTCCATTAGAATAATAAGTATAAGTTGGCTTTTCCTTAAAACTTTTTACCTCCCGCTGCGAAGTTTCAAGTACCGCATACGGAATACTCACCTGATAGGGAATACTCAATACAGCCAAATCCGCATCTTCTTCAATAAACTCTAAAAAGAATTGTTCGTAATCTATATTTGTCAAAAGATCCGAATTAGTAACCAAAATATAGTCATGTTTGAAATTCTCTATTTTAGATACTGCTCCAATGGTTCCCAAGGGTTCATCTTCCCAAACATATTCAATACTTATGTTCTTACTTTCACCCTTTCCAAAATGATCTTCTATTTGTTCGCCAAGATATTTTACACAAACCCAAAAATCGTCAATTCCATATAGAGCCAAACGATCCAGATTATGCTCCATGATAGCTTTATTACCTACCTTAAGAAGCGGTTTAGGTGTTGTATCTGTAAGAGGCTGTAATCTTTGTCCTCTTCCTCCGGCCATAATAACAGCATCAATGGGAAGATAGGATTTTATATTTCTGAAATTGATTATGTTTACTACCTTATGATTATCGTCAAGTACAGGTAATATCCTTAACTCTTCATTCCTGTATTCGATTATTTTTTTAATATTATTTTCACCTTTAGTAATATATTTAGGATTCTTTTCAATAATATCATCTACAATACTATCAGCACTAAAGCCTTTTATCAAACCCCTTCTTACGTCTCCATCTGTAAGAGCCCCCAAGAGTTTTCCCTCAGCATCCACAACAAATACAATAGCATCATACGATAGCATTTCTAATACTATCAACGCCTGCTTTACCGTGCTTCCAGAAAGAATTAAATGATCAGTATATACCCTCATAAAAAGTTTTTATAATTTTAACTATTGCACTTACAGCTCCATTTTTGTAATAAACATTATTTCCTTTATACTGCCCCTGTTCCATAGCTTTTTGAACAGCAATATATATATCATCAGCTTTAAAAGGCACATCATAAATATTATTGCTTTGTGCTCTTCCCTTTTGCCTGTTTCCTACATTAACAACATATTTCCCAAAAGAGGCCGCTTCAATTATTCCGCTTGAAGTGTTCCCTAACAACAACTTAGAATAATACATTGCCGAGAAGTAATTTATTTTACCAAAGTTTTCAATCAGCGTTATCCTGTCCGGGTAG
The DNA here is from genome assembly GCA_003243255.1 of Flavobacterium psychrophilum. The sequence goes on from QFQM01000072.1 coordinate 13,657, forward strand.
TCGGCCTGCAATTGTATTATCTTTTCCCTAAAAATTGAACCCAAAGTATCTGCATTAGGCATCGTAATAACTAAATGCAAATCTTGACATATCTGCTTCATAGCGTTTTTCATCTCAAGCGCATATGTATAGTTATCATCAGCCCCAACCGTCTCAGGGTGAAAAGTTACCAGCGCAAAATCCTCACTGGACAGAGAAAATTTATCGTAAAAGACTTTTTTCTCTATAGGTTCAAAACGGGCAATATTATCAAGACTTATGGATCCAACACTAAAAACTCCCACATCACTTCCTAATAACGCAATTAGTTTATCTTTAAAGACATCAGCTGCTGTAAAATGTAATACAGCAGCTAAACTTATCTGATGCCTATAAACATTATCAATTGCCCCAAGGGTCGTTTCACCACCATGGATATGTCCAAACTTTACTCCAAATGGTATTCCCGCCTGAACTGCTGCACTCATTTCAAATCGATCTCCTAAACATAAGACCAAATCATATTTATTTTGTGCCCAAAAATCGGCAAATTTTAAAAGTGTAACACCATATGATGTTGCTATAGACTGTTCATCGTCATTTGACAAAAGCGACGATATTTCATATATCTTAGCATATTCATCTTCCTTTATAGCACCTACAGTATAACCATGACTTTTAGACAAATGAGTACCAAACGCAATAATATCTAAAGAAAAAAACGTATCCTTTTTCAACTCCTCCAAAAGAGAGAGATAAATTCCATAATCAGCCCTAGAACTTGTTAAGACACCTATTTTCATATAATATCCGTTAACAATAACTTATCAAACTTATTTTTATCTGCAGTAAGTTGTTTTCCGATAATGTTATTCCATTCCATTGGAGATATACCATCACCAGGCCTTAAAGCTATAATATCATTATCTGTAAGTACATGCCCTTTAGGCAAATCTTCATTAAGATGGATACTTTTTCTGGCAATAGCAATATTTTTTAACTCACTACTACTAGGTTCTTTCACGCCACTTCCGCTTATAGCAAGTTCAATATTACGAATGGCACTAACCATTTGTTTGAGCTCATTTGGCTCTAGAGATGCTACATGGTCAGGCCCGGGCAGGCTACGATCCAGAGTAAAATGTTTTTCAATAATCATCCCTCCAAGTGCTACAGCTGCAATAGGAACCTCTATTCCCAAAGTATGATCTGAATAACCAACCTCGACACCAAATTCCTTTTTAATAGCCAGCATTGCTTTTAAATTAACATCCTTCATAGGCGTAGGATATTCTGTATTGCAATGCAGAATTGATATTTTTTGTTTATCAAGACCTTCCGCTACCAAAACATTAACAGCATCTTTTATCTCATCCTCACTACACATACCGGTTGATAAAATAACAGGCTTTCCAAAAGAGGCAATCGCTTTAAGATACGGATAGTTTGTTATTTCACCACTAGGCACCTTAAAAAGGCGTAAACCCAAATCATTAAGGTAATGAACACCATCAACATCAAAAGCAGTAGAAAAGAACTCTATATTTCTTTCTTTACAATAAGCCAGTAATTCAAGATGATTCTCATGACTAAGTTCAAGCTTCTTAAGCATATTGTATTGCGAGTCATCATTATCTCCAATATTCTTGCTTTGATAATCTGCCTTTTTAGCGTCACGGCTTACCAGTTTATCTGCTTTAAAAGTTTGAAATTTAACGTAATCAACACCTGCTTCTACCGCAGCATCAATTAATTGTTTAGCCATAGCGATATCTCCGTTATGGTTAACTCCTGCTTCCGCTATGATTATAACTTTACTCATATCTCAATTTGCCAGACGTACAATTCTGGCATCATTTTTTATATATACTTCCCCGGATTACCTACAACTTTTTTACCGTCCGGAATATCATGAATAATTACAGAACCGGCACCTATAACAACATCTTTTCCGATAGTTACTCCCTGTTTAACAACAGAATTTGCACCAATAAATGTTCTTTCACCAACTTTAACATTCCCGGCAATTATAGCTCCCGGAGCAATATGCACCGCATCACCTAAAATACATTCATGTTCAACAATGCAACCTGTATTTAAAAGAACATAATTACCAATTTTAGCCAGGGCATTTACAGCTGCATTTCTGTTAATGAATACCCCGTTACCAATTTCAGCGCTCTGCGATACTGAAGCGGATTTACTTATTACTGTAAGCAGATTTTTATTTTTATCCTTTACCAGATTAGCCAGCTTATAGCGTATAGCGTTATCACCAACACCTAGCATGAAAGATACATCCATATCCCATCCGGAAAAATCAACGGCATTTTCAACGCCAAGATAATCAAGCTTAAAAGGATTAACAGACACTGGAACTCTGTCAGCATATCCAATTATTTTTACACCATTTTCCATAGCTGCTTCAGCAACAACAAAACCATGGCCTGAATATCCTATTAATATAGATTGTTTATCTGACACTGCTTGGTATATTTACTATCCTTTCTTCTAAAAACAGTGCATTTTGCTGACTGTCTTTCTGGCAATTTGCATACATCGGTAGCCTGAACATTAACTGCCATATAGGCCTTGTCATCACTCCGTTTTTGTTGGTATCGTTCAGGAACAGATCCCTTTCTTTTCTATTTTCAAGTTCTATACACATCAGCCAATAATTAGCCTTTGTATCGGGAGTTTCAGTTCTGAAGTTAATTCCCTTTCCTGCAAAAAATGACTGATATTCTTTTGCCAACTCTCTCTTATTCTCAAGAAATACATCCAGCTGCTCCAGCTGGGCACAGGCAAGAGCCGCATTTAAATTTGGCATCCTGAAATTATATCCCATCTCATCGTGAACGAACTCATATGGATGAGGAACTTTAGCTGTCGTAGTCAGGTATTTACCTTTTATACCAAGCTCAGCGTCATTGGTAACAATAGCTCCGCCACCTCCACTGGTAACGATCTTGTTTCCGTTAAATGAAAAGACACCAAGTTTACCAATACTACCTGTATGTTTTCCTTTGTATGTACTGCCTAAAGATTCGGCAGCATCTTCAATCAGTGCTATTTTCCATTTATCACAAATAACTAAAAGTTCATCCATGTGAACGGGAAAACCAAAGGTATGCATCGGAAGACAGGCACTTATCTTCTTACCTGTTTTTTTATTATATGCACCGTCTTCCCTCAATTCAGCATTGTCAACAAGAAATGCTTCTAACGCCCGGGAAGAAAGCCCCATAGTATCCAGATCAACATCTACAAAAACCGGTGTAGCCCCATTATAAACAATAGCATTTACAGTCGCAATAAAAGTAAGCGCCTGCGTTATTACTTCATCACCTGCATTAACACCTGCCAAACGAAGTGCCACCTGAATACCGGCTGTTCCGTTTACTACAGCAACTGCTTTTTGTGTATTGGCAATGTTACACATCATTTCCTCAAACCGGTCTACATATGCACCTACAGATGAAACAAAAGTAGAATCGATAGTGTCCAGTAAATATTTTTTTTCATTCCCATTAAACACAGGAGCATGTAGCGGCGTAAAATCTTTATTATTATGCTGGTTTTTAATAAATGATATTACAGAATTGAAATCGCTCATAATTACATTTTTGAATCTAAATATTTACCTGTTTCTTTATGTCCGAAATTGGGGATAAGCTCATGGAAAAGCGAAACTATTTCATCTTTATCCCATAGCCCGTTTAACTTCATCTGATTTATCCTTGCCGTAAAATACTCTAATTTTTCCTGATCAAAGATTTCCTCATTCTTAATCACTCCAAGATTTTCAAACCTGTCCATATCAAGAACTTCCTTATCGGTAAAGAACTCTTCAAAATCCTTCTCTCCTGTAGTATCACTGCTTGTAAACAAACAAGGCCATTTCTTTTCGGCGATAAGAGCTTCCACATTATCCCTGGCCTCATCTTCGGTCTTACATAAATAAGGTTCAAAACCTAGCTCTGCAAGATATTTTACAGCAATATCGGCAAAAGTAATAAGATGCAGATTCTCGCTTAGTTTAGGAAAAAATATATCTCTGTTCTCTCCAAATATACATGACATCAAACATAACTCTCCGGATTCCTTTGGAGTGACAAAATAGCGTTTGATATCATTTGGTGCTACTATTGGCTGTTTTTTAAGTATACGCTGGTTAAAACCATGAAGCAGGGATCCATCGGAGAAAGCGACATTTGCAAATCGTGCAGTAGAAATTTTTATATCCCTGCTTTTACGCATAAGGTACATTTCCATGATACGCTTAGACGCACCCATCATATTAACAGGATTTGCAGCTTTGTCTGTAGAAACACAAAAGTATTTTTTTGTACCGTTGGCAATTGCCTGCTCTAAGGTTTTTTCGGTATTAAAAACATTAACATCAATCATACGCATTAATGTGAAGGGATCTTTTTCACTTCTGACATGCTTTAATGCAGAAAGATTAAGTACATAATCATATTTCCCATCAGATTTTATAAACGCATCATACTCAACTGAACCTATATCAAGTGAAAAGGTTTGAAAATCTCCATCAATATATCCATAAGAGCTTCTCAAATCCCTAACAAGTTCTACCATATTGTTTTCACTGATATCAACAACATGCAGTTTTGACGGATTTCTTTTAAATATCTCTTTAGTCACAGCCTGCCCAATAGAGCCTGCACCTCCAATTACCAAAAAGGAAGAATTCCCTACAATCTTTCGTAATTCATTTTCATGACGGATGATATCCTGTTCAAATATCTCTGAGCTCCTTCCAATAAGGTCAATAATATTCATTATTATAATATAAGTTAATTGCTAATCCAACAAGGTTCTTAAAAGCTTTTTAATTATAAGGAACATTATAGCCAGAAAACCGCCACTGAAACCTCCATATATAATTCCTTTTGCCTTTCCAAACCTTTCTTTTTTCAAAGGGTAAATAGGCTTATCAATAATCTGAATAAGTGGCGTATTTTTACGCAAAGTAACCTTTGACAATTCTGTTTGTTTAACCAATTCCGTTAAAATTACAGTATTTGCCTGTACATCTACATTTTTTTTAGCCGAAGGAACCCTTTTTACATTAAGGGCCGGATTAAGTGCAAAAGTTCTGTCATTGGCAACAGCCACACTTGTAATTGACCCGTTTAACTCCCCTCTTATCGAATCTAGCTGCCTTTGTAAAATTGTCATATTAATACGAGCTTTGTCACTTTTGGTATAAATATAAAAATCGGATACAACCTCAGTCAATGTTTCATTAAATACTTTTGAAAAAATTTCATTTGAAGATTTAACTTCCAAAGTAAGTATAGAAGCTTTTTTGTCTTTTTGGGTTATGGTAAGACCAGCCATAACTTTTTTATACATCACTTCCAAAATACTATCCTGATCCCTCGTAAAACCTTCTCTCTTGATCGTTGGCGAGAATTGTATGTGCTTAAATCTGTTATTTTTTTCCCAGGCTTTTCTCCATTGATTATCCTGTATATACATTTCCGCGAGCGATATTGTCTTTCCTTTTCGTGTAATTGGGCTCAACAACGTTTTTTCTACCATCGATCTGGATTTGAAAAGCTCTGTCAGGTTTGGCCCTTCAAAAACTCCTCCTCCTCCTCCTACATCGAGGCCAAACTGACTTGCAAGTCCAAGGGCTCCACCGGCACCACCCGCATTCTCATCTTCAAGGGCAAAGGTTAATGTTGCAATATATTGATCTTTTTTTGATAAAGAATATAATACTCCAAAAACAGCTCCAATAACAGCAACAAGTATAATAATTTTAAAGTTATATAATAAGTACTTCCACCAATCTTTTAAAATCCGAAACATATCTTTTAGCGTAAGTTCCTTTTGCTGTACTTTTGCATTAACATCTTCCATTATATACTTATTTAATACTTATAATAGCAATCACAACTCCGGCAAGGCTGGTTAAAACGCTTGCTATACCTACAATCTCTCCCGTACTCATTTTTCTGGTTTCCGGTTTTGACGGCACAACTATTTGTGAACCCGGCAGTACTTCAGGATAAGATCTGAAAAACAGGAATGAGCCCGCTACATCAGCTTTTCCGTTAGGATAAATGATATAAGATTTTCTTTTCCAGCCTTTGTTATCTACACCTCCAACGGAATTGATATAATATTTAAAACCTTTGCCCTTGCGATAAGGTATTTCAGAATTTAAAAGAACATTACCCGAAACTTTTACACCTTCTTCAAAAGCAGTTACTTCAATCTCATCACCCGGAAGAAGAAGAACATTTGAATAATGCTTCTCATCCTTCATGATCCTTTGCCAGTCAATAGGTATAGTTGTATATCGCAACTGAATTACTTTTTCGGTCAGTTTCTCCTGAATCGTATCCCCTTTTCCTAAGTTAAGGTCTATCCTGCTTAAATCTTCAATCTGATCATTTTTAACAGGACGTCTTATCTTAACACCTAAAACATTTGCCTGAGGAGATAAACCTCCTGCTCTCTTAATCACATCTGCAATACGTTCGTCTTTATTTTCCAGTACATATTTACCCGGATAGATAACTTCACCTATTACACTTACCATTTCAGGCTGTTCAAAAACGGCCACCTTTCTTATATTTACAATATCGTAAGGCTGTAATTTAATATTTTGAGCCTGCTCATTATCACTTGTATTTATCTCGATATTTAAAACTTCAACTTTTCGTGGGTTGGTGTTATCGATATCCTCACTTTTGATCATTCGTGCAATCTCAACTCTCTTAGACGCCGCACCCGTAATTCCTCCAGCCTGTATTATAACATCATTAAGGCTAAGGTTTTCGAAATAAGGATACACGCCCGGATTTTTAATTTCTCCTTCAATAGTAACGTTGTAATTTTCCTTAAAATCAAGTGATGAATATATTGTTAATACATCTTCTTTTTTGAGTTCTATATTTGCTAAAGCATCCCCCGCCATTGCATTTGCAAGATTAACTTCTACAATTTCGGTGCTAAGATCTTCCTTTTGCCTTATAAGCCTTGCCCTTTGCAAATAAGCATCTTCCCTTAAACCGTCTGCTTTGTTTACTAAGTCGCTAACTCGCATACCGCTAACGAATGAAAACTGATTAGGCCTGAAAACAGCACCTTCAATAGTAATTCGGTTTTCGAAACGGTTTAAGATTTTCGATACTTTATAAATATCACCGGATTTAGGTTTGTAGGTAGAAAAATCAGCCGAGCTAATATCTTCAACCTTAAATTCTTTATCCGTTTTTCGAATAACATTTACTGTAGCTGTATAGGCAACTTCACTAAAACCGGAAGCAAATGAAATCAAATCAGAAAATGTTTCTCCTTCTTTCATTTCAAATATCCCCGGACGTTTAACCTCACCTTCAACAGTTACCCTGTTTTTATAAACAGGAATTCGTATTACATCATTATCGCGTAATCCTAAATTGTCCGACTGGTCGCCGCCAACCAGAAAACGATAGATATCTATATACTTTATAACTTTATTTCCTCTTATGAGTTCAATATTCCTGTAACTGCCATTTTCTGATGGCCCCCCAGCAATGTAAAGAGCATTGTATACTGTAGACAATGAAGAAATAGAATAGTTACCCGGTACTTTACTGCCTATAATGGTAATCCTTATGGTTCTTATGTTCCCTAAGCTAACCGATAATTTACACTGACCTGAAGCCAG
>QFQM01000073.1 GCA_003243255.1 Flavobacterium psychrophilum
ACACCTTTTTTCAGCGCGTCACGAGCTTCAACGTTATATTTTACTTGTTTTGCCATTTCTTTATGAAATTTTGAATGATTGTATGAGAGAATGATTAAATATTCCCTCGGGTTTTATTTAAAATTTTGAATGATTGAGTTTTGAATGAATGAATATAGGTAAGGCGTACATCCTATTCTATCATTCATTAATTCTAAAATCAGTCATTATTTTTATCCAATTACAGCGTAAATATCGCTTTCACGCATAATTAAATACTCTTTTCCTTCGTGAGATACTTCAGTACCAGCAAATTTGCCATAAAGCACTACGTCGCCAACTTTTACAGTCATTGGTTCATCTTTTTTACCAGCACCAACAGCAACTACTGTTCCTTGTTGAGGTTTTTCTTTTGCAGTATCAGGGATATAGATACCAGAAGCCGTTTTTTCTTCAGCAGGTGCAGCTTCAGCTTTTGGAGCAGCAGCAGCCTCTTCTTTTTTAGGTTCAGCAGCAGGAGCCGCGTTACCATTAAGAAGGCCTGAAATATCTTCACCGGCCTCCCCGATGATCGCAAGGATTGCATCAACAGGAGCAGTTTCACCTTCGTTTATTCCAATATGTAAAAGCGTACCGGCATCAAAAGCTTCAAATTCCATTGTCGCTTTATCTGTCTCGATCTCTGCAAGGATATCACCTTCTTTGATAACATCACCCACTTTCTTAAGCCACGTAGCCACAGTACCTTCGGTCATTGTGTCGCTTAGGCGCGGCATTGTAATGATTTTTGCCATGGTATTATAGTTTATGAGGTAAGAATGGATAATCTTTTTGGTCGTAAACAACATCATACATAACGTTTAAGTCCGGGTACGGAGACTCTTCAGCAAATTTCTCGCACTCCTCAACAAGGTCTTTCACCCTTTGGTCAATAGCTTCGATTTCAGCTTCAGTAGCGTAGTTGTTTTCTTTGATAATATCAAGAACCTGAGTGATAGGGTCAATTTTTCTGTACTCTTCTACCTCTTCTTTAGTTCTGTAGTGCTGCGCGTCACTCATTGAGTGTCCACGGTAGCGGTATGTTTTCATTTCAAGGAATGTTGGCCCGTCGCCTCTTCTTGCTCTTTCCATTGCTTCGTGCATAGCCTCAGCAACTTTAATAGGGTTCATTCCGTCAACAGGACCACATGGCATTTCATAACCAAGACCCAGTTTCCATATATCAGTATGGTTAGCTGTACGCTCTACAGAGGTACCCATCGCATAACCGTTATTCTCTACAATGAATACTACAGGAAGTTTCCATAGCATCGCCATGTTGAACGCTTCGTGAAGCGATCCCTGACGTGCAGCACCGTCACCAAAATAAGTAAGGGTTACACCACCTGTATTAAAATATTTATCGGCAAATGCCATACCTGCACCTACAGGTATCTGAGCTCCAACGATACCGTGACCTCCGTAAAATCCATGCTCTTTTGAGAAAATGTGCATCGATCCTCCAAGACCCTGAGAAGTACCTGTTGCTTTACCTAAAAGCTCAGCCATAACCTTTTTAGGATCTACGCCCATACCAATTGGCTGAACGTGGTTACGGTAAGCTGTAATCATTTTATCTTTACCAAGGTCCATTGCGTGCAATGCTCCTGCAAGGACAGCTTCCTGTCCGTTATATAAGTGAAGGAAACCTCTAACTTTTTGCTGAATGTATAAAGCTGCAAGTTTGTCTTCGAATTTTCTCCAAAACTGCATGTCCTCATACCACTTCAGATAAACCTCTTTTGTTATTTCTTTCATTGGGCTAAATTATTGTTGCTGATGTGATTTTAAAAAAATGTTTTCTGTGACCGCAAATAGTTTCCTCACACAAATTTGCGAAAGGCAAAAATACTACTTCCCATCAATAACAAAAAAAAATCAGCGAAGTATTTTGTTTATTTTTTAGGGATGCGCCAAAGCTTTTGTTATCAAAGCAAAAAATAAGGGATTCCGAAGAATCCCTTATTTATTATCATATACTAATATTCGTCCCAGTCGTCTCCAAAGTTGAAGCTAAGAGAGAAACGAAGTGTATTTTCAAGAGGATTTTTTACCTGAGAAGCAGAGAACAGGTAAGACACATCAATTTTTACTACTGTATACCTGAAACCGGCACCAAGAGAGAAAAATTTACGTGCTCCTTTTAGCTCATTCTCATTAAAGTATCCCAAACGGAACATAAAAGCATCCTGGTAAGAGTACTCAGCACCTACTGAGTAAGTAACTTCTTTAAGCTCTTCACTAAAACCACCCGGTGCATCACCAAATGATTTAAAGATACCTGAAACCCATCCTATATCATTATATTCCTGGTTAACGATTGCCTGATCAAGCTCATCAATACTGCCATCGCCATTTTTATCAGTTACTTCTTGTGGAGTCGGAACCAAAAGCTTAGAAAGCTCCAGATTAACACCCAGCTTATTGTATTCATCAAAAATGAAATCAAATCCACCACCAAGCCTCATTGTAGAAGGCAAAAAGTTTGCACTCATTTCCGGATCGTTGTCATAACTTAGCTTAGGACCAAGATTCTGGAAATTAAGACCCGCTCTCCAGCGTCCGTTAAAATCAGAATAAGCCTGCTCTTCAGACTGGTAAAACGCAGCAACGTCAAACGCAAAAGTTGTCGCAGCACTTGCATCTCCTCCACCTGCTGATTCAGGAATTTTTAAGTTAGAGCTGATAAAACGTCCGGCAACAGCCATCGAAAACTGCTCATCAAGCTTTAGTGAATACGAAAGGTCTACCGCTAACTCATTTGGAGATCTTACTACCGCAGGATCATCAGGATTCTGACGAAGCTCTATATCTCCCAAACCAAAATAACGAAGACTACCTGCAAAGGCCATCCTTTCATTAAACCTGTTGTAATATGTTACCTGACCCAAAGATATATCATTAGCAATATCGGTAAGGTAAGGAGTGTAGCTAAACGAAAGACCATGCTCTTTTAACGCAAACGCATATTTAGCAGGATTCCATTGCTGTGAATAAACATCCGAAGAAGTCGCTACACCATTATCGGCCATACCGGCAGAGCGGGCATCAGCAGCTATTGTCAAAAAAGGAACAGCCGTTGTAATCACCCTGCTATCCGTTACCTGGGCTTTGGCAAATTGCACCCCTAAAAGGCACAGTGCTATCAATACAATCTTTTTCATTCTTATTTTAAAAATTTAAAGGGTCACAAATATAATGTTTTTTACAGCAATACAAGCTTTTCGTACTTTTCTGCTGTTTTATTAGTAATAGTAGACCTTACAGTAAGCTTATACACATATACTCCCTTACCTATGCGGTCTCCAAAATCATCTTTTCCATCCCATTTTATGTCGCGGCATAAAAATCCGTCAGTAGTTACTGACTGATTTATTGTTTTTACAACCTTACCTGTTACGGTAAATATCTGAACCTGTACATCAAGAGGCTCAAATGGCCTGTTGTGTGTAAACCAAAATTCGGTATAACTTACAAACGGATTAGGGTAATTCAACACTTTATCAAGCGTAAGCCCCTCATCACCCACCACTACAAACTGAATTTCCGCAGTAACAAGGTTGTTATATACATCCCACGCCTTAAAGGTTAACGTATGCAATCCTTTCTCGAGATTACTGAAAGGAAAACGCAACGAACCTCTTTGGTAACTATCTTTTTCCGTTTCATAATAATCATTCATTATGTAAGGATTATTCTCATCCCCATCCAGTATACCTATAATATCATGTCCTATTCCGCTGGCTGTATTAATACCATGTTCATCTTCAAGAAAAGCCAGAAATATTGGAGAAGCATTAGTTATCCCTCCCGACACAAACGACTCATCATTCATATACAATCGCACCTTAGGCCCGGTCGTATCTGCCTCCGGGTTAGGATTAACACCTCCAACTTTTACAGTTGTACTATACCCCTGCCTGTCATCGGTCTTTGTAGTCCTTGAAGCATACAAACTCACTCTGCCATCAGCCACCGGAATTTTAATATCACGCGGCACCACAAAACCAAACTCAAACAAACCATTATTAACCGATGCATTACCTCTGAATATTGTTTCACCAAGAGTTGCAAACTGCGACACCTTGCCCATATTATCATTATCAAGCGTCTCCCTATTGATGTTCTTATCAAAAATTGTCACCTCAAGCTCGCCATTATAATTTGTAACCGTAGCAGTACCGTTTACCACCCTGCCTTCCAGCTTTACATAAGCCAATGAATTCAGCGCACCTGTAAATTCCGCAACAGGAATATCATTAATTTCAGTAAGCACAAGCTCAGGCTTAGGTATTGCCAGCTTAAGCGCAGGATCCCCTAAAAAACATATCATCCTGATATTTTTATTAGCCCAACCTGCCTTAACTACTCTTAACGCCTCAGCTATAGACGGATATTCTTCCTGACCATAAGCATACAAATTCCTTATTATTCTTGGTGTAAAAGTATTAGCCGCCGAAATATATAATGCCCTTGTAGTACTTATCAAACCAATAGCTCCTCCTGCAGTATTCCAATACGTATATTCACCCAGCGTAGGCCTGTAAGGATTATCAAATTTGGTAATTTCACAACTGGCCGTTATAAAGACCGGATACTTGTATCTGTTGGTAAGATTATCAGCATCTGTTTTTTCATATATACGCTCACCAGCCATACCATCTTCCCCACCGTGCCCCAGATAATTAACCACAAGAGCCCCATAATTAATTGCCCTCACAAACTCTTCTTTAGCCTGAGGATAGCGTTGTCCTCCGGCAGAAGATTCCTGCACATAAGCATCGGTATATATTTTCCTTACATTAACAAACGGCCTTGCTGCAATAAGCTCGTCCGTCATATCATCTAATGTATCAACAAAATTCAGCGATCCATCGCCATCAAGATCGTCTGCCAGCACTATAAATTCATTTCGCCATCTGCCATATGCTTCTGAAGCTTTATATTCAGCTACCTTATTTACCATTTCATCCGCCTGCTTCTTATCGCTCACAAGCATCCTTCCTACCGCAACATCAAGCCCCTCCTGATCAGACTCAAGCATAGCTCCTTCTGAAGGATCCATCAGACCATAAAAATCATCTGTAACAAACGTCGTTACCGTACTATAGTTATTAAAATCTCCCGGCTCATACCCCTGCATTATCGGCACAATATTCGTATTATTCGGAATCCTGTTCTTATAATCAAATGAAGCATCCCCAAAAAGATTCACATACTTTATCCTGTTTTCCGGCGACGACGCATTGAGATAAATGTATTTTACAAGATTCCTGATAGCACCAATATCCTGTTTTCCTGAAGAAAACTCGGCATATATATTTTCAAGATTAATCACCTTCACATTCATCCCTTCTTTGCGATGCAGGTTCGCAAGATTTTCGGCAGATGAATTAAGGTTAGCGGGAGTAACTATAAGATAATCGACATCCTGAAACTGACTTCCGGTTCCGTTAAAGATTGTTCCTTTTATATTTTGGTTAGCCACCCTGGTCTGACTATCACGCAATGGCGTATAATAATCCGAAGGTACAACTGTAACATATTTTCGCACTTCACCAAGAATTGACTTAAACGAAAACTGAGACTGAAGCCCTTCATTTTGTATTTTACCTACATTGTAAATATCGGTTACATCCCAAACCTGATTTATGCCTGCAGCATTACTTATATTATATTGTATAACGCCATTATTAGTTCCGGCATCATTATATTTAAACCTAAACTGCTTCCCATTACCCTGTAATCTTCTTTTAGCCTGAATAACTATATAATCCAGCCAGGCATTTGCACTTGGTGCACCATTATTATTATAGGTAAGCTCTATAGTTATATCATTACCTGAAGGCGTAAAAGGAAAAGATCGCGTCGCCTCCTCAGCCAAATCATGTAACCCAAGACCGCTCAGGCTAAGACTGCCAAGCGCCTGTCCATTAGCCGTTGCTGACATAGATGTAGAAATAGGAGAAGACGCTGCCGCACTTATTTTCACAGTTGCTTCAACCGGTTCAATATCAGGAATGGTAAATTTAAACTCCTGTTTATTATTTACATTAAAAGGATCACCATGCCATTTACGTCCAAGACGGGCAATATTTACAAGGTCTTTTTCGTAGTATTGATATTCATCAAATACAGAGGTGTTAAGCGTTGCAGCACCTGAAGGCTGACCCATCGGCAAAATACGTTTACCCTGCCCTCCTTGTGTAGTAACATAATAATAGGATTTGTCAGCATACAAGTTATTGTGAGATCCGTTTTCTTCGCTCCAGTTATCAACACCTTCAGCATAAAACAATATGTAATCCGCACTATCAAACTTACCATCTTCTTCACCAACAAATGTAATGGCATTTTCCTCGGGATCTGCAGGATAATAATCGCTATTCTTTAGAGGCAGCATCCTACCGCCATTACCGTATATCTTAATATTCCTGGGATCTACGTTAACATCCAGCCCTAACTGCTGCAAAAAACCACGTGATATTTTATACACCCCAGATTTAGTAACATAAAAACGAAACCAACTACCCGAAGCAAGTACCGAATTAGAAACAACATCAAAATCGTTTACACCATAAGTTACCATTTCGGGACCGGAAAGCGAATAGCTATAAGTAAATGACTTTATTCTTTTATACCCTCCCCCATCTTTAATAATAGGAGACAGACGAATACCCGCCGTCCATTGATCCCTTGCTTTAGAAGTACCAATTGAAGCATTTATACCCGAAGGCAAAGACGAAGCCGAAAGCGAACCCAGCTTATCTGCCGGCATACTTTCATAAACTATATTGGTAACCTGCAGTGATTTTTGGTCGACAGGACCTGAAACAGAAAATGAATGAGAGAAAAACAGCTGTTTCGTGTTAGCTTCATAATCGAAGTATTGCCCCTGAAATTCCGGCAATACCAAAGACACTCCTGCGAGAGAGGATTTTACATTATCGGTCCAGTTCAGGACAATTTCACCCCTTTGCTGCGCAAAAGAAACAATAGAATATAGTAGAGTAAAAAAGAATAATCTGTTTTTCATCATTGAGAGAACGCAGCTATAAACAATATATTACAGTAAGGGGAAAATTTTTCTTCAGCCCGCCTGCAATATTACTTCAAAATAGGCGTTATAGAATAAGAGTTTTAACATAAATTTAGATTTTTTACAAAAATTTTAAAAACGTGTTGCGGTTTAACGGTTAATTATTATATTGCGCCACGAAATTTATTTACCTACTGAAAGATGAAAGTTAACAAAATCACGGCTTTACAGTTGCTTCTCGCGTTTGCGATGGCATTTGGTTTTACTGCGTGCAGTAAAAAAGGGTCAAATGGTAATTCCACGGCTACCGGCTGGAAGATCAATGACAAGAAAGGTGGATTCCAACACAACTCTAAGTACAAAAAGCAGGAAACTGCTCCGGGACTTGTAGAGATAGAAGGTGGAACATTTACTATGGGTAAAGTTCAGGACGATGTTATGCACGATTGGAACAACACTCCAACTCAGCAACACGTTCAGTCTTTCTTTATGGATGAAACCGAGGTTACTAACGTAATGTATATGGAGTACCTTGACTGGTTGAAAAGGGTTTTCCCTCCAACTGAAGAGAACTACAAAAACATTTATGTAGGAGCACTACCTGATACTCTTGTATGGAGAAGTGCACTTGGTTACAATGAAACAATGACTAACAACTATCTTAGACACCCGGCATATTCAAACTTCCCGGTTGTAGGTGTTAACTGGATACAGGCTGTAGAATTCTCTAAATGGAGAACAGACCGTGTTAACGAATCTGTGCTTGAAAGAGAAGGATACCTTAAAAGAGACGCAAAAATCCTTGACGTAACTGCTGAAACTACATTCAGTACTGAGGCTTACCTTGAAAGCCCTACTAAATCATTCGGTGGTAACGAGGAAATCGTTCTTAAAGGACAAAGAAATAAATTAGCTAACAAAGAAGGTGCAACTAACGTTTACGCACAAAGAACTTCAGGTATCATCCTTCCTGAGTACAGGCTTCCAACCGAAGCTGAGTGGGAATATGCTGCAGTTGCTCTTGTAGGTAACCGTGAGTACAACCTATACAGAGGAGATAAAAAATACCCTTGGAAAGGCTCTTATACACGTAGCGGTAAAAGAACTTCTAAAGGTGATCAGCTAGCTAACTTTAAACAAGGTAAAGGAGATTACGGAGGAATTGCAGGATGGTCTGACGATAACGCAGATATCACAGCTCCGGCTAAATCTTACCCACCAAACGACTTTGGTCTTTATGACATGTCTGGTAACGTTGCTGAATGGGTAGCTGACGTATACCGTCCTATCGTAGATGATGAAGCAAATGACTTCAACTACTACAGAGGTAACGTTTACATGAAAAACAAAATTGGTGAAGACGGAAGAGCGGAGATCGTAACTACTGACAACATTCAGTATGACACACTTTCTAACGGTAAAATCCAATACAGAAACCTTCCGGGTCAGATTTCTCAGGAGCAAATTACTACTGATGACACTTACCTAAGACAGAACTACACCAAGAGTGACAACAGAAACTTCAGAGATGGAGACAGACAATCTACACGTTACTATGACTTCAGTGGTACTGACGAAGAAAAAGGTACTGAAAAAGAATCTGAGAGAATGTATGACTCACCAAAACACCTTGTAACTAAAGACAGTCTTGGTAACATGGTAAGAGAATATGACAAAAACTCAAAAAGAACTACTCTTGTAAACGATAACGTTCGTGTATACAAAGGAGGTTCTTGGAGAGACAGAGCTTACTGGCTGGATCCTGCACAAAGAAGATATTTCCCTCAGGATATGGCTACAGACTACATCGGTTTCCGTTGTGCAATGTCTAAAGTAGGCCCTAAAACTACTAAAAAGAAAGCTAGAAACTAATTAGATTTCAGCGTAACATAAATTCAATAAAAGCCCTATCTTAGGGCTTTTATTTTTTTATACACTTTCCATGGAAATCAAAGAACTTTACAGCTATTTTACACAATGCAGCAGTATTGCAACCGATACACGAAAAATAGCTCCGGACTCTTTATTCTTTGCCCTGAAGGGAGATAATTTTGATGCTAACACCTTTGCTGAAGAAGCCCTGCAAAAAGGCGCAAAATATGTTGTGATAGACAATCCTGTTTATAAAACCGGCGATAATATGCTTTTGGTTTCAGACAGCCTTACCGCTTTACAGGATCTTGCCCGCCATCATCGCCGTGAATTGGGACTTCCTGTAATTGGCCTTACCGGAAGTAATGGCAAAACCACAACAAAAGAACTTATCAACGCTGTTCTTTCAAAAAAATATAATACGACTGCCACTATTGGCAACCTCAACAATCATATAGGCGTTCCCCTTACCCTACTTTCTTTTACCCATGATACCGAAATAGGCATTGTAGAGATGGGAGCTAACCACCAGAAGGAAATCGCTTTTTTATGTTCTATCGCTGAACCCAACTTTGGTTATATCACCAACTTCGGGAAAGCCCATCTTGAAGGCTTTGGCGGATATGAAGGCGTGATTAAAGGCAAAAGCGAATTATATGACTACCTAAAACAAAATATAAAAACGGCCTTCGTAAATCTGGATGATCCTATTCAACAGGAGAAAACCAAAGAAATGTCGCATTATACTTTTGCGGTAAATAATTACAATTGCGACGTGAGGATCGAGGCTGTATCTGCCAATCCGATGGTTACCATAAAATACAACGGCTTTGATATTAAGTCGCATCTTATAGGCATATACAACGCTACTAACATTAGTGCTGCCATTACAATCGGCCATCACTTTAAAGTAAGCGATCAGAAGATAAAAGAAGCAATTGAAGGCTATATCCCTTCTAACAACCGCTCCCAGCTGCTCGAGAAAAATTCGAACAAAATCATACTTGATGCATATAATGCCAATCCGAGCAGTATGCAGGCTGCCATAACAAACTTTTTACAACTCGATACCGAAGACAGTTATAAAATTGCCGTTTTGGGTGATATGTTTGAACTTGGTAAAGAAAGCTATCAGGAGCACTCAAAAATTGTTCAGTCTCTTGTAAACGAAGAAGGCATCGAAGTGTATTTTGTAGGCAAAGATTTTTACCATAATCAGGTCACTTTACCACATCTTCATTTCTATGACAGCTTTGACAGCTTTAAAGAAAGCTTCTCCAATCTAAAACCGCAGAACAAAACGATTCTTATAAAAGGCTCAAGAGGAATGGCTCTCGAGAGGACATTAGATTTTATATAAACAAAAAAGCTTCAGCGAAACCTGAAGCTTTTTTGTTATTCATAATCCTGATGAACTACGACAGACCGTTAAAGAAATGTTTAAATTATATAAATATTTTCTTACTCTGTTTACATTTGGTAACCCTTACTATATTCTAATCAGAATAGAAACCAAATTAAATCATCATGTCCAATCAAACTGAACTTATTGAAGCATTTTCAAGGCATAAAATTGACGATGCCAGAGCATTATTAACCAACCCTGAAAACATACCACAAAGTCTTGATGTATTCAGAAACAACCAACTTTTCGATACGCTGACCCGTGAAAAAGCTTTTGACATAATAAATCTTTTTGTAGACAAAAAACTTATTGACACAGACATTTACGATTATGATCGTTTATCAGGAAGCTTGTTTGAAAGTATTTTCAGGAACCTTAAAGATGATGCAGAATCAGTTACGTTTGTCGAACAGCTTATGCCTAAACTGAGCAGCATCAATGATGCTGTAGCAAACGAAACATTAATAAGCTTAGCATTATCTTCAAGGGCTAATCCGGCCATTCTCAAAGTACTGATTGATGGCGGCTGCGATGTATCAGCCGTAAATAATGCTGAAGACACCTATCTTCACCAAATTGCCAAAGACCAGATGATGCCGGTTGAGCTAAGCCTTGCGTATGCTCAGCTTTTTATTGACAATGGTGTAGATGTTAACTCCGGTAACATTGTTAAGGAAACACCACTTATGGTAGCCGTATCACGTAACAAGAAGGAACTGGTAAAACTGCTTATGGAGAATGGTGCCCAGCCTAATGAAGAGAACAAAGACGGCGAAACAGCCTACTATCAGATTGTAGTACATCAGTTAAATCCTGTTTTATATAACATTGTCAGGGAATTTGAAAAACCTGATTTTGATAAAAAAAATAAAAACGGAGAGGCTTTTTTCACAGAATACCTGAGACGCACTAACAATGCTTCGGAATCTAATGTAACATTGCTTAAGGCAATGTTGGAAGACGGAGCCGACTTGCTTCAGACTTCAAACTATTACAGTAAAGACAGGAACGGCTATGATGTTCTTGCGGAGAAACCTTTCGACCTGTTCGACATCATCATAAAAGCAGATGGTTCTGATGTAAACTACACAGACAACGAAGGCAATACGTTACTTCACAAAGTTGCTGCCTATAATGTCAATTACGACCAGAATGCAGCACGTGATACCTATAAAAAATCCAAAATGCTACTTGAACTGGGCGTTGATGCAAACGCGACAAACAATGCCGACGAAACTGCAATGATGATTGCTTCTGCCGACAACCTGAAAAGTAAAACAGTTGAACTGCTGCTTAGCCACAAAGCTTAATACTATTATTTATGTCAATGTCATTTATAATTGCCTGCGAAGCGGGTAAACGAAAAATAGCTGAGATCCTTCTTAAAAATAAGGAGGTCGATGTGAAATATACCGACGAAAGAGGAAGGACAGCCCTGCATTATGCAGCCCATAACGGATACCTTGATATTGTAAAAGGCCTTGTTGAAGAAGGTGCTGATATAAACTATGAAGATCATCAGGGCGAAACACCTTTGTATTTTGCCTGCCTTCTAAAACAAAAGCAGGTCGCCGGCTACCTTATCGACCAGGGAGCATCAGTAACTATAAACGATCATAAGGGCAATAGTTTGCTACACCTGACTGCCAACCTTGGCCAAACCGATGTACTCGAAAAATTGCTCGACAAGGGGCTTGATGCAAACCTTGAGAATAACGAAGCTGAAACTCCTTTAATGCTCGCAGCTTATTGCGGGCACAGGGAAGTAATAACCAAACTTACCGATAGAGGTGCCAATGTAAATGCCGTAGATAAAAATGGAAACACAGCACTACTGTTTGCTGTACAGTCAAAAAACCTTCAGGCTGTACAAGCACTTACGGAGAAAGGAGCAGATGTAAATCACCTGAATCAAAGAGGAGAAAGTGCATTGCTGCTGGCATGTTACCAGAACAACAACATGATTATAAAATACCTGTTGCTAAATGGCGCCGATCCTAAAGTTACTGCCAACAACGGACTATCACCAATATGGTATGCCTGTAACAATAACCAAAAAGAGATTGTTTCCCTTTTCCTTGACCATGGCATAGATGTAAACTACAGCAAGCCCATTGCCGGTAACGACAATGATATGGGATCTTACCTGGACTGGGTACTCACTACTAACAACCTCGCTGCCGACAGTAATTTCAGCCTGAGCTCAAGTGCAGCTTATGGGGCTGAGAGCCTGTTGCACGCTGCTGTTAAAAACGGACATTTGAGTATGGTAAAGCTATTGGTTGAAAAAGGTGCTGTTGTAAATATTCAGGATCAGAGCGGTAATACACCTCTTCACTATGCAGCCGCCGGAGGTAAAAAAGATATCGTAAAGTACCTGCTTGAAAAAGATGCCGACACATCTCTGACCAATGTAAAAGAGCAAAAAGCCATAGACTATTCCAATACCAAAGGCTTTAACGAAATTACAGAACTCCTGATTGCCAAAAATCCCAAAGATGTTGCAACAATGCAGCCTGCCGCTCAACCGGCAACACCTGCATCATCAAATGGTATTGGCGATAAAAAGCAGGCTCTTATGGACATCAAAGACCTTCTTGATGCAGGCATCCTGACACAGGAGGAATTTGACACCGAAAAACAAAAGATACTACAGGGATAATCTTAACCTATAAACACAAAAGCTTCAGTACTCCTGAAGCTTTTTATGTTATATACCGTATTATACACATTAAAACAACTACTTAATAATACAACCTAAAGTCGAGCAGCTTGCACAACGCATAATATTTTTGATGCAGCTCTTCCACAATATAAATAACATCATCACTGTCTTCAAACAATCCGAAGAAAGCCCTGTCAAGTCCGCTACTGCTTTGTTTTCCATACGCATGACCATAACCGGATATAGCCTTAGCATTGGTAATATCTAAAAAATACTGCGCTTCTTCAGAACTGAGATCAAGCGATTTTTCATTTGCAAAATGCAGGATTTTACCTTTCAGTTTTCCTTCAAACAATTCGGCGATCTCTTCAATGCTGTAATAATAGCCATTCAGGCAAATCGTATTTTGCTCACCCGGCATAACCAGATAGATGATCTCATAATTCTTAAAATTGTGATCATCATACAAAAGGGCATTCAGGCTTTCTTCAAGTCCCTCGATGGTATCACAGGTTTTATAGATACTGCCTATACCCTGCTCAAAAGCCAATTTTTCGAGAATCGTTACTACTTCTGTAACTCCGGTTTTTTCAACATCATCAACTGCTTCAAGGCAGAAAATAAATTTTTCATCGTCCATATAAAATCATTCAGCTATCACAAGCCAAAATACTATAAAATAACCTTACACCAGGAAGTAATCCTGTTAAAACTAAACCGTCATTTGAATTAATGAAACGGATAAATTAATTTCGCAGCCTAAACACACTCACATTGAGCAACAACGCATCTAAAAGGATAACTTACTTTAACGAAGACCATATATCAGGTATAGCTTTACCGGAACGTTTTACGTTCCCATTTTTGTATGAACCTCATCCGCTTACAAAAATTGCAGCCGAAGAACTGCAGCATTACCTGGAAAGCCTTACCGATCTGGATCATAACTTTGGGCTCAAAGAAGACCAGGAAGGATTGGTTATCGGAAAGATGTTTGGTGTTTTGGTTGTTCAGGACAGCAAAGGCAAATTGGGTTACTTATCGGCTTTCTCAGGAAAACTGGCGGATTCTAATGATCATCCAAAGTTTGTCCCGCCTGTTTTTGACATGCTTCTGGAAGATAGCTTTTTCCTTAAAGAGCAGTACATCCTAAACAGCATCAATGACGAAGTGAAAGCAATTGAAGCAGATCAAAAGTATCAGTCACTCAAAGCCGACTTAGAATCATTTATCCTACAGGCAGCTAAAGAAACTGAGATTTTTAAGAAACAGCTCAAAATCAATAAGGCCTACCGTAAAGATTTACGCGACAGGCGCAAAAATATCATCAGCGAAGAAGACTACAATCGTTTTGATGCCTACCTCATACGTTTTAGCCACTATGACAATCATCAGTTCAGGCTGCTGACGGAAAAATGGAAACTAAAACTTGAAGAAGCACAGGCAGCTGTAGCAGCATATGCAGACAGGATAGAAACACTCAAAAAAGAGCGCAAAGAGAAATCAGCAGCACTGCAATTGCAGCTTTTTGAGCAATATTCTTTTCTCAACAAAGACAGCAAAACCAAAAGCCTGCAGGCCATTTTTGGAAATACTGTTTTTGGGAAGCCACCTGCCGGAGCTGGTGAATGTGCCACTCCAAAACTTTTGCAATATGCCTTCCTGCATGGTTACAAACCATTGGCAATGGCTGAATTCTGGTGGGGATCGCCACCCAAATCAGAGATAAGGCAGCATAAGCAGTTCTATCCGGCATGTAACGGAAAATGCAAACCTATTTTAGAGCACATGCTGGAAGGTATAGAAACGGATGAAAACCCATTCCTGATAAACATTGGCGAAGGCAAAGAACTTAAAATAATTTATGAAGACGACAGTTTTGTGGTGGTAAATAAACCTGATGACCTGTTATCTGTTCCGGGAATACTGATTAACGATTCGGTTTACACCCGATTGAAATACTTACTTAATGGCATCGAACCGCTTATTATACACAGGCTCGATCAGGCAACTTCAGGATTATTAGTTGTTGCCAAAACGAAAGATGCGCATAAAGACATACAGAAACAATTCCTGAAACGCACCGTAAACAAACGCTATTCGGCGGTGCTCTCAAAAGTGATTCCAGAAGATGGCGGAGAAATAAAACTGCCTTTGCGTGGCGACCTTGACAACAGGCCAAGACAGTTGGTATGCTTTGACTTTGGAAAAAAAGCCCATACAACATGGAAAGCCATTGAGCGAACAGCAACAACAACAAAAGTCCACTTTTGGCCACACACGGGCCGCACCCATCAGTTACGCATGCATGCTGCCCATGAACTGGGATTAAATGCACCAATTGTTGGCGATGACCTGTATGGTACTGCTGCCAACAGGCTGCACCTGCATGCTGCCTATCTTGAGTTTGTGCATCCGGTTACAGGAAAAACCATGACCTTTGAGGCTAAAGAAGAGTTTTAAGAAATAACGATTATGAAAATTAAGTACTTAAAAATATTAGTATCTTTAATCATATTCACTGCTCTTTGTGCTTTCATTAATTCTCACAAGTGTATAAATATATTCTTTGAACCAAATGAAACTTTCTGGACCGATGTATATCATAAAGGCGACACTCTTATATTCGCCAATATCAATAATAGATCCGAAAGCTTTAATGACACAATTTTTATAATTGACAAAAGGATTTACAAACCACAAGGAGAATGTAATCCTGTGGAAGTTTCAAATTACGACAGTGAGAGTTGTATCATTGATTATTCGTATAAACATGATTCTGTACGAAGTGAAAGTGACTATCTCATACAGCATGTAAAAGAGAATAGAGAAATTTCAATTCCTGTAATACGTGTCTATGGATTAGAATATAGTGGAGAAGTTTTAAAAGATACCTGTATTACTTTAAATATAACAGGCATAAAACTCAATGACTGCTATTCTTTTCACAAAAGCGATTGTTACAATAGCATTCCTAAATTCGGAATAAAAACTTTTATTTGGAGTAAAAAAAATGGTTTAGTAATGTTTGTTGGTGATAATGGAGAAAAATTTGAGCTCCTCAAAAATCTGCAAAAAACAATTAAATGACTATCGAAAAAGCAAATAGTAACGACCACGAAGTTTTGACAGACATTACTAAAAAGTCAAAAGCCTATTGGGGTTATTCAGCAAATCAGATTGAAGCATGGTCAAACTTACTTACAATAACTGAAACCTATATTGAAAACAAATCGGTTTACAAATTAGTAATCGACAATGAAATTGCAGGATATTATGCTTTCTTTTCTGAAGATGATCAAACCATAAAACTTGACAACCTTTTTATTCTTCCCAAATACATTGGAAAAGGATTTGGTAAAATGCTAATGAATGATTTATTTCTCAAAGCAAAAACAACAGCAGCAAACAGAATACTGCTTGATGCCGAGCCTTATGCTGAAAAATTCTATGTAAAATTGGGGTTTGTAAAAATTGGAAAGATTGAAACTTCTATCAGAGACAGGTATTTACCGGTTATGGAATTGAACATTCACATATATTAAATAAAAACCACTCCAACATTACATTGGAGTAGTTTTATCAATAAACAACCAATAGGATTACTGTCCCTATTTTTTCGTTTTACGCTGCCTGTATTTTCTAAAGGCCTCAACATTCGCAGCCGTTACATCATCAGATGCAGCTTTTGATCTGTTAGCAGTTCCTGACTTTTTTATCGCTGCGTTATAAGCAGGGATAGATTTAGCAGCCATAGCCATATCATAATCCAGTGCAATCTGTCCCGGATCAAAAGGTACATTACCGTAATCATCCCTAAACCAGCGCATCCAGTCAAGACTACCCGGAACATAGACCGTAAGCGGAGCACCATTTTTTTGTTTTGGTCCCGGAAGCAGGAAAGATTCCATTTTTGCCTGGGCAGGGCTATGGCAACTCATACAGGATGACAATGCCAGGTTTTTATATGTTTTACCATTAATATCAACAGCTTCCTGAGCTACAGCACCATCATTAGGACCACTAAGCCTTCCGCCCCAACCCAGTGTTTCTTTACTGTAAAAAGGAGCTTTTGGATTAATTATGGTTTCTTTCAGTTTAGGATATGGAGGAACAATAGGACTGTTTACATCCGGATCGTCACCCCACATAGCACCAAGCGGCACCATTTTATCCCAAAAATCACCTTTGGCATCCATATCATACACAAAGGTTGAATAGACCCAACCTGTCTTAGGAGCGGTTTTACTGTCTTTGACTATCACGTCCATCTGAAAGAAGCTCACTTTACGAACCTGATAGCCTTTTTTAGGATTTTCCTTAGTAGCAATGGTGTCATAAACGCTAAGTGTTTCGGCCCCTTTTAGTACCGGCCAGTTTGCTGCATTGATATTGGAGAAAGCAAGTTTTACAACAATACTTCCTTCTTTAAACTGCCCCGATTCTTTAGTAAGATTAACTTTCTCACCCGTTTTACCCCATAACTGACCTACAGTATAGGCTGCAACAGAATCATAGAAAACTAATGCATACCCCGATTCATCTTCATTAAGTGTTTTAAACATTCCTGCCGGATTCCCATTACCTAGATAGGCACCAAGTATGGCTTCTCTTTCTGATCCTATCCACGGTTCATTGAACCAGCCATACTTGGCCGAAGTCCAGTTCTTATTATCTGTAAAGAAAGGCTTAACATTAGGCGCTATATAGCTTTTTAATGAATCCATATACGCAAATACATTCGATTCAGAAATGGGCTGTCCTTTTAACGCCTGCTGCCAGGAAGGATTAACAACATCTTTAACCTCGGTAGGATAATCATGACTCAGGACAAATAAAGGATTGCCATATTGTTCTTTTGATGGCACTGAGTCGCGGTGGTTTTGAAATGCACCACTAGCCTGAGTTTCGGTCATGGCGGTGAGTTCTTTGCCTTCCTCAGGATTGTCATTTTTACGACAGCTACATACAGCAAATGCCATAGCTGCCAACACGACAAAGGAAGCTGGAAAAGTAAGTTTTTGTTTCATAAATTAGTAATTTTAAGTTAGTTGAATGCGGAAAAGCGTTAACAATCCGGGGTAAACTTATGATAAAAAAACCGACCAGAAGCCATCCCGATTAAAAACGGGGGGTTGTACGTAACAGCAAAAACGGGTACTTATACCTATAGGATTAATCTGAAAAAATGATTATAAATAGTATACAATGTCCGTATACGAAAAATGGATAATTCTTATCTTAGCAGGAATCAAAATCAATCAAAATGACAAAATTCAAAGATACTATTGGGAAAGCCTATACAGCTTTTAACGAAAGAAACATCGACAATGCCCTTGCAACTATGCAGGAAGACGTTCAATGGTCTAAGGCATGGGAAGGCGGTTACATAAGCGGTCACAATGAAATAAGGCAATACTGGACTAGGCAGTGGACAGAAATAAACCCGAAAGTTGAACCTGTAGGCTTTACCGAAAGGGAAAACGGAAGCCTGGAAGTGAAAGTACACCAAAACGTAAAAGACCTTGAAGGAAATTTAATGTTTGACGGAACTGTAAAGCACGTTTATACCTTTGAAGACGGACTCATAAAAACCATGGATATTGAGCTTGTTGAAAGTAATTAAGATAAAGCTATTTATTTAAGATATAAGCATATGGAAGAAAACAAAAAAAATCCATTAGATGGATTTCTTGAAATTTTAGAGCAACAACACAAGAGTGCACTTAAAAATGTAAACAGTCTTTTATACGATGATATCCTGAATACATCTGAAATTATAGAAAAAGAAAAGGATAAAACAAACTTAAAAGAGATTGTTGGCAATCTTCGTGACCGGTTTAAAAATGAAAACTTAAATCAGGTTACAGACATATTCATTTATTGCCAAAGTTTTTTATCAAGTAATGAGGAGCCTTTACCAATGCCATCACAATTATGCATATCGATAGGCAAATTATTTACGAACGAAAATCTTCATTATACAGCCGGCAAAGTTTATAGTAGGGACGAAATCGAAGGCGGATCTGCTTTATCTTTCCTGGGGTACCTGGCAATGCATCAGCATAATACGCCTTATGTTCTTGATTTTATTAAAGAAAATTTTGAAGGCTTTTCTCAAAACAAGAAAACTGAATGTGTATTTCAACTTAAAGAAGTACTCCCGGATAATGAAATTGCCAGACAAATTATAGAAAATAGCGGCATAACAAAATATGAACTAACCTTCAGTACAGCATCAGATTCAACTTCAAGGCCCATTACTTTCAGGAAAGACTACGTTGAAACCGATCCAAAAACAAATACCAATGATGCAACCACTAGTAATGATGAGCCAAAGGCAAAATCCCCCTGGTGGAAATTCTGGCAATAAAAAAATGATTTTAAATTAGCCATAATAAAAAAAGCTTCAGTTAAACTGAAGCTTTTTTTATGAGATACAAGGTACTGTATCGAATACTTATTTCATAACGTTTTGTTTCTGCAGAGGAGAGTTTATTCAAACCGTTTTAAAATTAACTCCCGCAAACGTTCTTGATGTTCATCTCCCCAATTTCCAATAGCCGAAATTACCGGAATTAGTGTTTTTCCAAAATCTGTCAGGCTGTATTCTACTTTGGGAGGTACAACAGGATAAATTATCTTTGAGACAAGCTCATGTTCCTCTAATTCCTTCAGCTGGATATTTAAAACCCTGCGTGAAGCATCGGGTATTTTTCGCTGCAATTCGCTCGGGCGCTTATGTCCCTGATCGATAAACCAAAGCAAACGTATCTTCCATTTACCATAAAGCACTTCACCTATCAGGTCAAGCCCGCAATTTAAGTTTGGTGTTGTTTTTCTTTCATACATATTGCAAAATTAAACGTATATCCCAATTTGTGCAATAGGGGATAAATTTATCCCTATCTGAATCGTAACTCCGTACTTGTGAGGAAGTAACATACTTCAGAGATTTGTACAAAGAAATTTAAAATACAATATACCATGGATTATAACAATGAACTATCAGGCAAGATTGCCTTAGTAACAGGAGGTACAAAAGGAGCCGGAAAGGCAATTGCAGAAAGGTTGCTTCAGGCAGGCGCAACAGTGATCATTACTGCCCGAAATTTTCCGGAGGACGAAAACAACAAGCTTCATTTTATCCCTTCCGATTTGAGTAAAGCAGAAGATGCACAAAAGTTGGTGAGTCAAGTGCTGTCGAAATACGGAAAACTGGATATTTTGGTAAATAACCTGGGGTCTTCAACCACACCAGCCGGCGGCTTTAGTGCTTTAAGTGATGATGATTGGGTATCAACCCTACAAGCCAATTTGCTGGCTCCGGTGCGACTGGACAGGGCATTTTTGCCGCAAATGATAGAAAAGAAAAGTGGTGTCATCATCCATATAGCTTCTATTCAGGGCATATTGCCCCTGTATGATTCTACCCTGCCCTATGCCGCTTCAAAAGCAGCCTTGAGAAATTACAGTAAAAGCCTGTCCAATGAAGTTACACCTAAAGGCGTCCGCGTGCTGACGGTTTCACCGGGATGGATTAACACTTCTGCATCAATAGCCTGGCTGGGTGAAATTGCAAGAAACGCAAAAAGTACCATAGAAGAAGCGCAACAAAGTGTAATGGATGCATTGGGAGGAATACCTTATGGCAGGCCTGCACAACCGGAAGAAGTAGCCGAATTAGTGGGCTTCCTTGTCTCACCAAGGGCAAATTACCTGACAGGAACTGAATATGTAATCGATGGCGGTACAGTACCAACAATTTAATAATCTTTAAAAATAATAACAATGAACATACCGAAAGTAATAACAAACCTGGTTAATGCACAGAACAGCTTCGATAGCATAACCTATGCGAATTGTTTTTCTGATGATGCTGTAGTATTTGATGAAGGCAAAACACATAATGGAAAAAAGGAAATCCAGCAGTGGATTGACGAGGCGAACAAAAAATACATGACCGTGATGAACCCCCTTGACTATAACGAAAATGGCACATCAGGTATCTTATCAGCGGAGTGTTCCGGAACATTTCCCGGAAGCCCTATTGTTTTAAAATTTCACTTTGATATTGTTGACGGACTAATCCAGCATTTGAAAGTAATGGAATAAGTCTGGGGCAGGAACTGGAAGAATGACTGAAACAGGCATTAGATCGTATTTTAAAAATCTATTTTACTGATTTTCAATTTTTTATTTTTAAAGTTTCCCAGATTAACAGGCGTTACTAATTATATTTAGCTTACCTTTGACCCATATTGGTTCTCTGCCAATGCTCACGCTGATAAGCAAATTTGTCCATCTTG
>QFQM01000435.1 GCA_003243255.1 Flavobacterium psychrophilum
TCGTGTAGCGAAGGCGCTAGGTGTAAATAGTGAGGCGATTAAAAATTTCTGCGAAGAGACCGCTTATAATTTCATTAATAATTTTAATGACAGCAGTACCAATCACGGTTCTTTAAATAACTACAACTGCACGTTCAACCCGCTGGACGAGGTGAAGAAACTTAACGCTGAGAAAGAGGAATTATACAAAGCGTTACTAAAGGAGAAGGAAGAAAAGATCGCTTTGCTGGAGCGCATGTTGGAGAAAAAAAAATAATGCAGGCCTTAAAACAAAAAGTGCACTATACCACCCAATACAGGTCGATATAGTGCATTTCGCGTTTTTCAGAATAAGGATATAAAGCATAATGCTTTATATTGATCGTTATGCACAATGCCGTGGGACGGATTCGGTGCTTAGAACATTGGCACATTTGCTTGCCGTACATTCCCGAGCGACACCAAAGCAAGCAAAAGTGCCAATTGTCCCTGTTGAAAAGTCATGAGCCGACCAAATAGAATATGTTACAGGGGGCGAAACTGACAGCGGACATTGAAACCGTTGAGTGCGTCCCCGCCAAGAATTTATATGATGGTTTTGCTAATCAATACAAAAGTGAATCGAATTACGGTTCCAGTATGTTATGACTGCAACCAGTCGTTCTCGAAAATCGACTAGGAAATACGAGACGCACTAGTGGTTAAGAGTGACAGCGAAGAACAAAACAATACAATGACAGGAGGGGAGTGAGGTCAATGTTTGAGACGTTCAAGTTGGCGAGACAGAAGTTATTTTGTAGACCAAAATGAAAGTAATAAGAGCACTAACCAACAACAATCTTAATTGATGAAATAAAGCTAACTTTAATTTAAACTTTCACTTTCACCTTTATGATAGCTGTCTTTATACTCCTCGTTATTGTTCTTTTGATACTCTCAGTTTGGAATCATTTTATTTTCCGTAGACTGAAGTCAGCCAAAGAAAATGAAATCAAGGACGCCAGATTTTGGGAGCTAAACTATAAAATGGATTATCTAATTGCAGTCGCTGCTATGGGGACGGCTGTATTGATTTTCATGGGATATGAATCTCTTCAAAGTGCGAAGGAAGCAGCTAAATCCGAAATTGACAAGGAGCTATCTACAATACGAGAGGATTTAATCAAGGCGGAAACAACAAATCAAAGTTTGAAATTATTGTCAGATTCGATTAGGGATGGGGTAGCGATATCTGGGACTCAAATAAATAATCAACTAAAGGCACTAAACGAGTTAAATAGGAAAATCAAATTAATCAATAGTAAAAATATCGTTCAACAAGGGTTCTATGTGGTTAGAGGACTAAACCTGGCCCCCGATCATGAAGCTAAGCCCGGCTCCAATAAGATATATTTTAAGAATTTAATCACAGATAAAGGCGACAAGTTGCCAGAATTTGCCACACCCCCTTTGGTAATTCCAATATCACAATCAAATTGGGAAATGAACATATTCAATGTTAAACAAGACTCCTTTGAAGCATATTTTGGAGGGGGAAGCATAGATGGGGTCATCCCTACAGCATTCCAATATAGTGTAGTAATTATAGGTGAGACCAAAACATTTGATAAAAGTTTTGATGACTCATTCAAGTGATGCCTTATCTACAGACCAAATTTAGACAAACTGACATTGCTGTAAGTCGATAAAACAATTCGGACTCCGTAACCTAAAGCAACTCCGACAAGATTTGTCCTTCGAACCGCACCTCCAATGCCAAAGCCGTGAGACTGCAACCCGCACCCTAAGCTTTGGCATCCGTGCTGCTTAGTGGGGACAATTGCGGCACATGTGCATAACAAAATGTTTGCTCAATGGTGCGGTGACGTGTAGCTCAAAGTGTTATCTTGATTCCACGTTTGTTGTCTGGTACAGGACGCGGCTTCGAAATCGCACCACTGAGCAAATACAAACGTTAGCGGCAAGGCTGTGCAGAGATTAAAGAGAAGTTCCCGAAAGAAGATTTATATATGCTAATAGAAAAATCAGAAATCAGAGATGTTCATGGAATATCTGATGAAAAAAAGCAAAGAATTAGAGATTTTTTGCAAGGTGCTGTTTACAGTTGGTGTAAGAATAGAAAGGACGAATGGTTTGCCGCAAGAGATCTATTAGGCGGTGACAATTATTTTTGGCAAAATACACCAATGTTCGCTTTATACGAGAAGTCGCAGGATGTAGAACAAGCAGGAAAAGATGCGGGTTGGTTACTTAAGCAAGTGATTAACGATGACAAACGCAGTTTTGAAACAAAGAAAGAAGGTTTGGTTAGGCAATACCGTTGGAATGGAGACGAAAATAATGATTGATAAATAC
The DNA here is from genome assembly GCA_003243255.1 of Flavobacterium psychrophilum. The sequence goes on from QFQM01000435.1 coordinate 2,335, forward strand.
GCCTATGACAATTGACATTTGGACTATAGTAAAGATAGTATCTGGGATTATTGGGACAGTTTCAATTTCTGGTGCTGTAGTGTGGTGGTTTGTCAAACTTACAGCAAACACACTTGCCGACAACTACAAAAAGAAAATCGAACATGACTTCGAAAAAAAGATTGAATCATACAGGAATCAACTTGAAATACTTAGGGCAACAACACTTAAATATAACGACAGGCAATTTGAACTTTATGTTGACCTATGGAGAAATCTCCAAGACCTCAAATTTGCATGTATCGACTTATGGAACTTAGCAAACAC
>QFQM01000074.1 GCA_003243255.1 Flavobacterium psychrophilum
ATCGATAGCATCAGTATATGTCTTTTTAGGAGCTACACCTACCTGACGTCCTACTACTTCTCCATTTTGGAAAACTAATACCGTTGGGATGTTTCTTACTCCGTATTTAGCAGCGAACTCCTGATTAGCATCAACATCAACTTTACCAACTACAGCTTTACCTTCGTATTCTGTACTGATTTCATCGATGATTGGGCCTACCATACGACATGGTCCACACCATGCTGCCCAAAAGTCTACCATTACCGGTTTATCTGATTTTAATACTACTTCGTCAAAAGTAGCATCTGTTATTGCTTGTGCCATTATATTTTACTTTTTAGATTTTACTTTACGCAACAAATTTACATATTAATATCAATAATTCTGTTAAACATATATTAGTTTTAGCTATATATGCATAGACTCAGTTTATTAGGAAAATTAATTCAGCTTAAAGTTTACCTGAAGCTTTTCGAGCTCATGCAATAACTCGTTACTAATCTTCACTTTAAGCTTACGGCTTGGCATACTCAGTTTTGTCACCACCTGAATATCCTCCACATCGGCTACCACCGGTTCTGAAACCTCTGCATCCAGCTCGTCTCCTTCTTCGGTAGTTTCTTTTGCCGTCACTGTATTATTTATCTCTACTTTTTTAAGCACTTTCTGAAGCTCCATCACTTCAAAAGTCACCGAGTTATCACCAGTATTGGCCCTGAACAGTTCGTTTAGCGTAGCAATAAGCTGCTCCTGCAACTCGGCAATATTAAACATGATAACCAGCTTTTTGGCAAATGTTGTCAGTACATCCTGCAGGTATTGAATGGCAATAAACTGAAGCCTTGGCTCTCCTTTTTTGCCTTCGGCATTCGTCCAGCCCTCTTTTACGAGCACCTTCATAAATGTGAAGTTATTACCAATAAGGAAATGCCTAAACTTTAAGTATTCCTCTCCATATATCCTGAATTCATAACTCTCGTCATAGCCCTCCAGAACGAATGATGCCCAGCCCTTACCGTTTTTGGCAACCCTGTGCTGTACGTTTGAAATGATACCCCCAAAACTAAGGTTCTTGGTAACATGTTGCTCAAGATTCTTTAACGCTTCCAGTTTTGAATTGCAGAAATATTTCATCTCAAACTTATAATCATCCAATGGGTGGCCTGAGATATAAATTCCCACAACCTCTTTTTCCTTGGCAAGCTTTTCCATAGTACTCCATTCTTCGCATGGCGGCACAACAGGCTCAGGAATCTGCACCTCACTGGCTTCACCGAATAAGCTTACCTGTGAAGAGTTTTCATTCTCCTGGAATTTCGAACCGTAACGCATGGCCTTTTCCAGGAATGATATATTCTCACTGGCATCCATATGGAAATACTGTGCCCTGTGTGTAGTATTGAAACAATCAAAACCACCTGCAAGCGCAAGGTTTTCAAAGGCTTTTTTATTGGCAGCACGTAAATCGATTCGTTTAGCAAGGTCAAATATCGATTTGTAGGTCGCATCCTTTCTGTTTTCAACAATCGTATCAACGGCTCCGGCACCTACACCTTTTATAGCTCCCATTCCAAAACGTACCGCTCCGTTGTCGTTTACGGTAAATTTGTAGTAGGACTCATTAACATCCGGGCCTAATACTTCAAGCCCCATGCGTTTACATTCTTCCATAAAGAAGGTAACCTGCTTGATGTCGTTCATGTTATTGGAAAGTACTGCCGCCATATATTCCGCCGGATAGTGAGCTTTAAGGTAAGCCGTTTGATACGCTACCCAGGCATAACAGGTAGAGTGCGACTTGTTGAAGGCATAACTCGCGAATGCTTCCCAGTCTTTCCATATTTTTTCAAGTACGTCGGCATCGTGTCCTTTTTCGGCAGCCTGCGCAACGAACTTAGGTTTCATTTTATCAAGTACGTCCTTTTGCTTTTTACCCATCGCCTTACGCAGTACGTCGGCTTCACCTTTAGTAAAGCCCGCCAGCTTTTGCGACAGTAGCATCACCTGCTCCTGGTATACGGTAATACCATAGGTTTCCTTTAGGTATTCTTCACAGGCATCAAGGTCATATTTTATTTCTTCCTCACCGTTTTTCCTTCGAACGAAACTCGGGATATACTCCAGAGGTCCCGGACGATACAAGGCATTCATGGCAATAAGGTCGGCAAATACCGTAGGCTTCAGATCCTTCATGTATTTCTGCATCCCGGGCGACTCGTACTGGAACACCCCTACAGTCTCACCACGCTGGAACAGTTCGTATGTCTTAACATCGTCTATAGGGAACGACTCAGGATCAAGTTCAATACCATGTTTGTATTTTACCAGTTTAACGGTATCCTTGATTAGGGTAAGGGTCTTCAGACCCAGGAAGTCCATCTTTAGCAGTCCGGCACTTTCTACCACCGAGTTATCAAACTGGGTAACATAAAGATCAGAGTCTTTCGCTACCGATACCGGAACGAAATTGGTAATATCATCGGGCGTAATGATCACCCCACAGGCGTGGATACCTGTATTACGCAGCGATCCCTCAAGTACTTTTGCCTGCTGAATAGTCTCACCGGTAAGGTCGCCACCATCGGCCATGGCAATAAGCTCCACAACCTTTTCATATTCTTCGGCACGCAGTGCACCTTTAAGTGCATTGGCATCAAGAGAGAATATTTTGGCAAGCTTAAGGTTAGGGATAAGTTTAGCAATCTTATCAGCTTCAAATAACGGAAGGTCAAGCACCCTCGCTGTATCACGGATAGACGATTTTGCAGCCATGGTACCATAGGTAATGATCTGCGCTACCTGACTGGCTCCATATTTATTGATTACATAATCCATTACGCGTCCACGGCCTTCATCGTCGAAGTCGATATCAATATCGGGCATTGATACACGGTCAGGGTTCAGGAAACGCTCAAAAAGGAGGTCATATTTAATCGGGTCAATATTGGTAATCCCTAAACAGTAGGCCACCGCACTACCCGCTGCCGATCCCCTTCCCGGCCCTACCGAAACGCCCATATTTCGGGCTTCCGCGATGAAATCCTGTACAATAAGGAAATAACCCGGATATCCACTATTCTCAATGGTCTTAAGCTCGAAATCAAGACGCTCACGAATATCATCGGTAATTTCAGGGTAACGCCTTGCGGCACCTTTATAGGTAAGATCCCTAAGGAATTTGTTCTCCCCTCTTTTACCTCCGTCGGCTTCATCTTCCGCAACAAGGAATTCTTCCGGAATATCAAACTTAGGAAGGAGTACATCCCTGTAAAGGGAATATATTTCAACTTTATCTACTATCTCCTGAACATTGGCAATGGCTTCCGGCAGGTCTTTAAAGAGCTGCTTCATCTCATCACCCGACTTGAAATAGTATTCGCTATTAGGAAGACCATAACGGAAACCACGCCCACGCCCTATCGGTGTAGCCTGTTTTTCTCCGTCTTTTACACATAACAAAATGTCGTGCGCATGGGAGTCTTCTTTATTTACATAGTAGGTATTATTGGTAGCAACCAGCTTAACGTTGTGTTTTCTGGCAAGGCTTATCAGCGACTGGTTCACGCGGTTCTCGTCTTCCTGCCCGTGGCGCATCAGCTCCATATAGAAGTCATCGCCAAACATTTCTTTCCACCACAGCAATGCTTCTTCCGCCTGGTTTTCACCAATGTTCAGTACCTTGTTAGGAATCTCACCATACAAGTTACCCGACAGTACAATAATATCTTCCCTGTACTGCTCAATGACTTTTTTATCGATCCTTGGCACATAGTAAAATCCCGCCGTAAAGGCGATAGACGACATTTTTGCCAGATTATGGTAGCCTTTCTTATTTTTAGCCATTAAGACAACCTGATAACCGTTGTCTTTACGGGTTTTGTCTTTATGGTCTTCACAAACAAAGAACTCAACCCCAACAATGGGTTTCATCAACACCTCGGTTGGTTCTTCGCCATTTTCCACCGCGGCCTTGTTTTTAGCTTCGGCAGCCTTGTTGTGATTAAGTACGTTACTTACAAAGTGAAATGCCCCCATCATGTTACCGTGATCGGTCATAGCAACGGCAGGCATCTTATATTTGGCAGCAGCCTTAACCAGATCGGGAACCGCTATCGTAGACTGTAGTACCGAAAATTGCGTATGATTGTGCAGGTGCACAAAATCGACATCTGCAATATTATGTGTTTCACCTGATGTATGAACCTCAACATTTTCGGCAGACCTTAGTTTCTCAAGGCGCTGACGCACCTCGTCGGAAGCTTTTTTAAGGTTGATATGTTTTAAACCGATAAGCTGTATCGGCTGAGGATTCTTAGCGGTAAATTCACCAAAATATGAAGCAGGAACATCAAGCTCCTCTTTTGTGAATATCTGGCGTTTTACAAGTTCAAGGAAACAACGGGTAGTTGCTTCAACGTCGGCAGTAGCGTTGTGTGCTTCTGCAAACGGTTCGTTAAAAAGATATTGATGAAGCTCGGTTAGTGTAGGCAACTTAAATTTACCCCCACGACCTCCGGGAAGCCTTAGTAATTCCGCAGTAACTTCTGTACAGGTATCGAGCACCTTCATCGAAGCCATACTGTTCTCAACCCCCATTCGGTAAAATTCCGAACCCATGATGTTCACGTCGAAGCCAACATTCTGCCCAACGATGAATTTAGATTTGGAAAGTGCAATGTTAAACTTCTCCAGCACTTCGGCAAGGCTTATCCCCTGCTCAGTAGCCAATTCGGTAGAAATGCCGTGAATACGCTCCGCATCATAGGGAATATTAAAGCCATCGGGCCTTACCATGTAATCCTGATGCTCTATAAGCTGCCCCATTTCGTCGTGCAGCTGCCATGCTATCTGAATACAGCGCGGCCAGTTGTCGGTATCGCTAATGGGAGCATCCCATCGTTTGGGTAATCCGGTGGTTTCGGTGTCAAAAATCAGGTACATACCAACTTAAGGATTTAATTTTGAGAAGTTTAATGAAAAAACCGCTGTAAGCAGCAGGTCTTCCAAAAATACAATTTTTAAAAATAGGGTTTTCAGAAGTTATAAACAAAAACAAATCTGCCCCCAACTCTTTAAAAAACTTCAACCCAGTTCAAAAAAAATCCCCGCAAATGCGGGGATACAATATATACTGTAATGTAAATATCTCTTTTTCTTAGTAACGGCCACCACGGTTGTAATCACCACCGCCACGGTTGTTATCTCTGTTGAAGCCACCACCACGGTTGTCTCTGTTGAAACCGCCACGGTTGTTGTTAAAGCTCTTTCTTTCACCTTCCGGTCTTGGTTCAGACTTGTTTACAACAATAGTTCTGCCTGATACAGTAGCACCGTTAAGCTCATCGATAGCTTTTTGAGCCTCGTCGTCGTTTGGCATCTCAACGAAACCAAAACCTTTACTTCTGCCTGTAAATTTATCTGTAATAATCTTTACAGATTCTACAGCGCCATAAGCCTCAAAAGACTCTCTTAAATCTGCCTCCTCTAAACTGAACGGAAGGCTACCTACGAATATGTTCATAAAAAAAAATTTGTTCGGTGTTTATACTTCTTACAAATGTAAACTTATTTACTTATAAAACAACTTATTATTTTTTTTTAATAAAACTTTAAGAATGCCTTTACCTAAAAGGCACATTAAAAAAACCACCCTAAGGTGGTTCGTATATTTAAACTATATTTTTAACTATGGTTCTACAGTAAGAGGCACTCTGTAAAAAACCCCTTGCTGGAAGTTTACAACACCACTGTCGTCACTGTTGTATGCATTAAAGTAAAAACTACCCGATATAAAACCTTTTCCTCCTGTTCCGTTTATATTGTTATCATCCTCTCCCATAATAGTAACGCGGCCATTACCTTTGCCTGTACCTGTTGTAAAGCTTTCAGATATACCATCTATATTATAGCTATATGAACCTTTATTAAGTTCATCTAACCCTAAATTATGAACAGATCCCGGAGCAGCAGCATTCAGGGTGATTGTCATTGTTTCAAAATCACCACCTCTGTGAGCATTGATAATAATTGTATTACCTGTTTTTTTGGCGTCATAAGTAGTTGCTTTCCACAATTCGTTATCCTTTAAACCCTGTACGGCCGGATTATTGAATTTTACATCTTCTTCACACGACACCAGGGCAGTCACCAATACTAAAAGTGATAAAATTTTTTTCATTATTTAATAGTTAGAAAGGAGTAGTTCAAATTTTACAAGGACAAAAATAGTTTTTTATGGAATATATCCTAATCAAAATGAAATAAATCACAATAAAAATATAAAATTTCAATTAACGAACGGATAATAAATCATAAAATAAGTGTTTTGCACCTTTCGTATAGTAAAGTTTTTATATATTTGCACCCTAATTTTAACGAGGTCGGGTACCTCACTTTAATCAAACAGATTATGCCTGTAAAAATCAGATTACAAAGACACGGTAAAAAAGGAAAACCTTTTTACTGGGTAGTAGCGGCAGACAGCCGTTCTAAAAGAGATGGTAGATTCCTTGAGAAAATAGGAACTTACAATCCAAACACTAACCCTGCAACTATCGACATCAACCTTGATAGCGCTGTACAGTGGTTACACAATGGTGCTCAGCCAACTGACACTGCAAGAGCTATCCTTTCTTACAAAGGTGCTTTACTTAAACACCACCTAGACGGAGGTGTACGTAAAGGTGCGCTTACACAAGAGCAGGCTGACGCTAAACTAGCTAAATGGCTAGAAGAAAAAGCTGGAAAAGTTGATGCTAAGAAAGCTGGTCTTTCTACAGCTAAAGCAGACGCTAAAGCTGCTGCATTTGCTGCAGAACAAAAAGTTAATGCTGACCGTATCGCTGCTGCTAAACAAGCAGAAGCTGACGCAATCGCTGCTGCATCTGCTGAAGAAGCTTCAGCTGAGGCTACTGAAGAAGTTGCTGACGTTGCTGAAGAAACAGCTACAGAAGAAAACAACGAAGAAACTCAAGCTTAATTATTCCTTAGCGATACATGCGTAAAGAAGATTGTTTCTACTTAGGTAAAATCGCTAAAAAATTTAGCTACAAAGGCGAAGTCCTTATCTGGTTAGATACTGACGAGCCGGAGTTGTATGAAAACATGGAATCGGTGTTTGTTGAAATAAACAAACACCTGGTTCCATTTTTTATTGTTACCTCTTCCCTGCACAAAGGCGATTTCCTTAGAACCCGCTTTGAAGACATCGACAGCGAAGATGATGCCGATGGAATTATGGGCAAAGCAGTTTATCTTCCGCTTACCGCCCTTCCAAAACTGGATGGCAATCGTTTCTATTTCCATGAAATTATAGGTTTTCAGGCCGAAGACGAACGTCTTGGCAATATTGGGGAAATTGTTGGCGTAAATGACAATTCCGCCCAGGCTCTTTTTGAGATCAAAAAAGGAGTAATAGAGATACTTGTCCCTATGATCGATGATTTTATCGTGAAAATAGATCGCGAAAACAAAAAAGTAATCCTGAACACTCCTGAAGGACTGGTAGATCTTTACCTAAACAGTTAAACGTTCCGGGTTCAGAGTTTCAAGTTTCGGGTTGCCAATCTGAAATCTACATTCTAAAATCTAAAATCAGGTATGTTCCAATTCAAGCAATTTACTATTCAGCAGGATAAGTGCGCTATGAAAGTAGGCACTGATGGCGTATTGCTTGGCGCATGGGCACCGGTAGACCACAGGCCGTTCAGCATACTGGATATTGGAGCCGGTACCGGCCTTATTGCCCTTATGCTTGCTCAGCGCAGCCACGCGGAACAAATTGACGGACTGGAGATTGATGATAACGCACATGAACAGGCGGTAGACAATTTTGAGAATTCACCCTGGGGCGACAGGCTGTTTTGCTACCATGCAAGCCTGGATGAGTTTATGGAAGAACCGGAAGATGAGTACGATCTTATCGTTTCAAATCCTCCATTTTATACCGATGGGTATTTTTCGGGCGATGAGCAACGCGACATAGCACGCCACAACAACGCACTCCCTTTTGAAGACCTGATAGAAGCATCAGGCATATTATTATCCGACATTGGAGTACTGGCAGTTATCATTCCTTTTAAGGAAGAAGAGAAAATCATCGCACTGGCAAAGGAAGAACAACTTTATCCTTTTAAAATTACAAGAGTAAAAGGAACTCCTGACTCTGAAACAAAAAGAAGCCTTATCGCTTTTAGCAGAACAGAAAAAGAAGTTGAGACTGACGAACTGATTATAGAAACAGCACGCCACAAATATACCGATGAGTATATTTCACTCACCAAAGATTTTTACCTGAAGATGTAATTATTTAATCCCTACTTTCAGTCCGAAGTTAGGGGCAATCAGCATTTTTTCAGGGACTTCTTTTTTAAAAGCATACTTATAATCTGTCTTTAAGCTTTTATTGCTGTTTATCCAAAACTCAGTATCTGTACCATATATACCCGCTCTTCCGCAGTAATTATCAGTAGCTGAAGGATGAAATTCAATAGTTGTCAATTCATTCCTTTTAAACTTCGGTCGTTGTACTGCAACACCATTTTCATCAAGATAATTTACCAATTCAAGGCTCACAAAAACACCGCCCAGAGGGATCACAACATCAAACGAAGATAAATCAACCTCTACAAGCCCTTTTTGTCCGGAATCAACATACACTATAATATCCTGAGTCTTAATTTCATCTCCGGGAACATATGAAGGGTATGAAACAGTACCTTCGTCAGTATAAACTTCCTGATTAAAATCTTTCTTTTTATACAGACGAACCTGTAATTTCGTCCTGTATTTTGCCTGATCTACCTTAAAGAAAAAAGACTCTAAGAAGAAACCTTTTCCCTGAGTATCATTCTCAAAATAATAAGCATCTTTCCCAACAGGCCTGCTCTTTTTAGACTTAACATCAAGCTCCCCTAAAAGGAAACTATCATTTTTAGCTACTAAAACTTTATTTTCTGAAGTAAGATTATCTGCATTTGCAACCAGGTTATCCTGTGCATAAGTCAGCCCTGCAACCAGCAATGCTGTAGTTAAAAGTATCTTTTTCATAAGTAGCTGGATGGTTTTGTGTTAAACAGTGACAAGTTACTAAAAAAACACTTTTGCAAGGCATACTTTTTTAATTCAATCGAAAACGATTTAGTTTTAAAAAATACAACATTTTATTATGGTATTGTTATAATACTTCTTTACATTTGCTGCTGTTTAAAACTAAAGCAAATGAAACCGGATTTATTTCAGGCTCCTGATTACTACCTGTTAGACGAACTTTTGTCTGACGAGCATAAAATGGTACGCGACGCTGCCCGTGAGTGGGTTAAACGTGAAGTATCACCAATCATTGAAGACTATGCCCAAAAAGCTGAATTCCCTAACCAGATCATAAACGGTTTGGCAGAAATAGGTGCTTTTGGTCCTTATATCCCGGCAGAGTATGGTGGCGCAGGCCTTGACCAGATCTCTTACGGACTTATCATGCAGGAAATAGAGCGTGGCGATAGTGGCGTTCGTTCTACTGCATCAGTACAATCGTCTCTTGTTATGTATCCTATATGGAAGTATGGTAACGAAGAGCAACGCATGAAATACCTTCCAAAACTGGCTTCGGGTGAATTTATGGGATGTTTCGGCCTTACTGAGCCTGATTTTGGTTCTAACCCGGGTGGTATGATTACCAACTTTAAGGATATGGGTGACCATTATCTTTTGAATGGCGCTAAAATGTGGATCTCTAACGCTCCGTTTGCAGACATTGCTGTAGTATGGGCTAAAGATGAAACAGGCCGTATTCACGGACTTATAGTTGAACGTGGCATGGAAGGCTTCACCACTCCTGAAACACACAACAAATGGTCACTCAGGGCTTCGGCTACCGGTGAGCTTATATTTGATAATGTAAAAGTTCCTAAAGAAAACCTTTTACCTAACAAATCAGGATTAGGCGCTCCTCTTGGATGCCTTGATTCTGCACGTTACGGTATTGCATGGGGTGCTATTGGTGCCGCTATGGACTGTTATGATACTGCGCTGCGTTATGCTAAAGAACGTGTTCAGTTCGATAAGCCTATTGCTGCAACCCAGCTTCAGCAGAAAAAACTTGCCGAAATGATCACTGAGATCACTAAAGCGCAATTGCTAACATGGAGACTAGGTGTTCTTAGAAACGAAGGCAAAGCAACTTCGGCACAAATATCTATGGCTAAACGTAACAACGTAGACATGGCTATAAACATAGCACGCGAGGCTCGCCAGATACTGGGCGGTATGGGTATTACCGGTGAATACTCTATCATGCGCCACATGATGAACTTAGAAAGTGTTATCACTTACGAAGGTACACACGATATCCACCTGCTTATTACAGGTATGGACATTACAGGCCACGCTGCTTTTAAATAAAAAAATTCAACGCACTTTTGTGCCAGCAATATAATCCCGAACAGGTTTCCCTGTTCGGGATTTTTTTATGATTTCATCGATAAAAAACAACAACTCAATGATTATCAGATTAAAACATAGTCATCCTAATCATTTTTATATACCTTCATCCTACCAACTAAATCATTACAATTATGAAAAAAACAATTTATGGATTGTTACTCCTCTCTCTTGCAGGAGTGGTTTCCTGTGAAAAGGAATCAGCAACACAAGACACTGAAGCTACTACAAAAGTGGATGAAAAAGCCAACACTAAGAATTATGCCATTGCGGTCGAGACCTTAAATGAGCAATTATTCCGAAAGCAATATGACATGAACACCTCTGTCTTTAGTTCCGGGACAACATTAAACAATTACCTGTTTTATGGCATTGGAGCATACAACTATGACATGGCAGTATTAGAAAAAACCGGAACAAACTCTTCGACGATTTATTATGAATCCGGAATTCCCGGAAATAATAAGTACGGCCCCGTAAAACTTGATGGAGCGGATTTTTTACTGGATGAAATAGAGTTAATCGACGACAACATTGATAAACTTTTTGGATTGCGTGGGGGCCGTATCTATTGGCTAATATACAATGGATCAAATTTTGACGCCTCTTTGTATTATACTTATCCCGGCACTCCAATAAATATTGCAACGAGAAGATTTACAATTGCACCGGTAGCTAACAGCAATAGCTTTATAAGGCTCTACAGCGCAAGTAATGTTGCTTCTCAAGTAGGCCAGCCTCCGGCAATGACAACATTAAACTATGTTGACATGAATGTCGATAATGGATTAATAACGCCATTCACAAGTGTTTCTACACAAATACCCGGAACAGGGAATTTAAGTTCATTTACAGCTGTCGATTATTTTAACACCCCTCCTATTGCTGCAAAACACTATGTAGTTGTAGACAAAGATATTTACAACCTCAATACCGCAACAACTTTATCATTAACGGGCAGTTTTGCTAACTCGGTAAGAGACTGCAGTTTTTACCATCGTTAATCCTTGTTCAGAATATTTTTTTAAGGAGTCATTCACATTTGTGAGTGACTCCTTGTTTTTACAACATACAAAAAGTTTTCAACAGAAAACCTTTTCGAATACAAATTCGTAAGTGTGGTTAAAGGCCAAACTCAATAATTTACAGATATTTGGCGTTATAAGGAAAAGCATGCACGCATAACAAGGCACTATTTTTGTATTGATAAAATTGATATAAAAAAAATCTGCTTCTGCCAAAGCTTTTTTAATTTTGTAAAAAACAATGCTATGAACACCGCTACTATTAACAGTATCATCCAGCCCCAAAAGGAAAAACTGTTGCAACACTCACTGTATGGAAAGGTAAAAACCATTGAAGACCTTAGGCATTTTCTTGAAGGGCACGTATATGCCGTTTGGGATTTCATGTCGCTCCTGAAAGCATTGCAGGCAAAACTTACCTGTACCACTACACCGTGGCTGCCGGTAGGTAATCCTGAAATACGTTACCTTATAAACGAAATCGTACTGGCCGAAGAAACAGACCTTACCCTTGACGGGAAAAGGCAAAGCCATTATGAAATGTACATAGATGCAATGAATGCCTGTGGTGCTGATACCATGACCATCGCTGCTTTCCTGGAAGATGTGGAAACTACCCAGAATATTTTTGTTTCGATAAAACACAGTAACCTTCACGACAACATTAAGGCATTCCTTGATTTTACCTTCAGGGTAATTGAGCAGGGAAAACCTCATGAAATTGCCGCGGCGTTTACCTTTGGCCGTGAAGATCTTATACCGTCTATGTTTACCGAGATCCTGAAAAACTTCCAGCAGAATTTCCCCGAAACCAACCTGGATAAGCTAATCTATTATTTTGAAAGACATATTGAGCTGGATGCCGATGAGCACGGCCCAATGGCGATGCAGATGATCGAAGAGCTTTGTGGTAATGACGACCAGAAATGGAAAGAGGTAGAAGAAGTATCTGTACTTGCACTTGAAAAAAGAATAGGCCTGTGGGATGCACTTGAAGAAAACATCATGCAGCATGACCTTGCTTCGATATAAATTATACAATCTGAATATATTTAAAATCCCGGTTATGCCGGGATTTTTTTATTAGGTTCTACAGGATTTTACTTATCTCTTTTTTGTCTTGTCCCAATTATACAATTCATTATTGTTTCAATTTTACAAATTTGCAGTATCAATTGCCTTATTTAACATTTAAAAGCTTTAAGCTTTAACATTTTTTAACTTGTTTTGTAACAATTTAAATTAGAATTCGTTCTAACTATCACAACTATTATAAAAAACTCTACAATTACATGAAAAAGATTACTTTTAAAGCTTCAATGCTTGTTATTGCAGGGATGCTTGCCCTTACGGCAAATGCCCAGCAAAAACAAAACGGAGTAAAGAAATTTGGCCGACCGGCGGTAGAAACCCAGCCTTGCGGAACGGTTGAGTATGAAAAACTTCTACAAAAAAAGAATCCGGGTCTTGATACAAAAGATGAATTCGAACAATGGATCGCTCCTAAGGTAGCAGAAGTTAAAAGAAAAAGGATTCAGAAAAACGGAAACAACACAAACGAGGTTGTTACCATTCCTGTTGTTTTCCATATCATCCATAACGGAAGCCCGGTAGGAGTTGATGAAAACATTGCCGATGGACAGGTTCTTTCCCAGATTGAGGTACTTAATGAGGATTTCAGAAGGTTATCAGGATCTAACGGATATAACACAAACCCGGTAGGTGCTGATATGGAAATTAATTTCTGCCTTGCCAAGCAGGATCCTGACGGCCTGCTATCTACAGGTATTATCCGTTACAACCTGGGAAGTGGCGATGGCTGGAGCATGGAACAAGCTGAGGTGATTAAAGCCCAAACACAATGGGATCCTAATAAATATCTTAACATATGGGTATTTGACGAATTATACGGACTGGCAGGTTATGCGCAGTTTCCTACAAATTCAGGACTGGAAGGTATAGACATTGATGGCTTGCCAACTGCTGCTAACACCGATGGTGTTGCTTTAGGACACCGTTATGTAGGCTCTGAAGAAAAATTCCCTGCAGGAGAATATGATGACGCCAGAAACCTTGGCAGAAGCGCTACTCACGAGATAGGCCACTTCTTTGGACTACGCCATATTTGGGGTGACAGTGACAGCTGTGCAACAGCAACCGACTATTGCGACGACACCCCTACTGCACTTAGTGCCAATTATGGTTGCCAGGTAGGTCTTGACTCTTGTCCTGACAATCCGGGCGATGATATGATTGAAAACTACATGGACTACAGTGATGATGCATGTGTAAATGTTTTCACCCAGGATCAAAAAGACAGGATGCAGGCTGTATTGCTTAATTCGCCAAGAAGACATTCGCTGATAACATCTACAGGATGTGTACCGGGAATTGTTCTTGAAAATGACGGATCGCTTGAGATACACAATGGATCGGACAGCGAATGCGGAACTTCTACATTTGCTCCTGAACTTGTACTTACAAACAGCGGATCGGCTAACCTGACAACTGCTACGATTGTATACAGCATAGACAACGAAGATCCTGTTACTTACGAATGGTCGGGCAATCTTGCAGCTAATGCTTCTGCAACTATTACAATACCGGAAGCTGAACTAACTGTAGGCGAACATACTTTCAGTGCTGATATTACCACTGTAAATGGTGTAGAAGACACAGCGCCATCAAACGACAATAAATCAATTAACTTTACAATAGCAGGTTTATATACAACTTCAAGTATCAAAATTACTATAGTAACGGATGATTACGGAGATGAAACACTTTGGGGACTTGCAAGAGAAGGTAACCAGGATGAGATTATTGCCGGTAATATAAACATAAATAACATCTGGCAGAGTGATTGGTACGAAAGCAACGAAACCTACATAACCAATGTGCCGGTTACTGTTGACGATTGTTACGCATTTGTTATTATTGACTTAAGTGGAGATGGTATTTGCTGTGAATATGGAAACGGTTCATACAAAATCGAAACCCTTGAAGGTGTAATAATTGCAGAAGGTGGCAGTTTTGCAGATCAGGATCAGAGAACATTCAGCCTTAAATCTCCTACAGCAGGCCTTGACGATGTTAAGAAAGCAAATGGTATAAAACTATACCCTAACCCTGCTAACAATACCCTTAACATTGCTGTGGCAGACGAAGCAAGCACTCCTGAAAAATATAGCATTTACAACACACTTGGACAGGTAATGGATAGCGGAACTATCACCTCTGCCCTTCAGTCGGTTGATGTTTCTAAATATGCTAACGGAGTGTATTTTGTAAAACTGGCCAAAGGACAGGATACAACTACACTGCAGTTTATCAAGCAATAAAAAAACAAATATTATTTAAAAAGCCCGGTTTTAGACCGGGCTTTTTTTGTAATCCGTTTACCGCTAAAAACAGCGGGTTTACCGCATAATTTAGAACAGGCGTTTATTTATTTATATTTTTGATGCTTATGCAAATCACAAACAAAAAGCTGCCCAACTACTTACTACATATATTAGGAAGTATCCTTTTTATTAGTATTCCGGTATTTTCGTCACCCGACTTTAATACTTCCCGACATCTTTTTGACATTGCTCCCTTTCAGCGAAATTTCATAAGCCATTCATTACTCCTTGGCTTTTTTTATGCCAACTACCTGTATTTTCTGCCCGGGCTCTATTTTGCAAAAAAACAGCAATTGTATATTTTAGTGATTGTAGTCAGCTTTTTGATTATAAATTTTGTACCCCAGTTACTTATACCTGCAGACAGTTTTATGTATGCCCGTGGCACAATGCCACCTCCGCCTGGTCCCGGTAATCCTATGATGCCTAATATAATGCCCATGCTGCCGAGCGGACCATTATTTAACTTCATCATTATTTTCTTTCTGGGTTTTCTGTTAAAGTTCAATCAGCGAATGGCAACAATGCAGAGCGAAAACCTCAAGACAGAAATCTCATACCTAAAGGCGCAGATAAACCCACACTTTTTATTCAATACGCTTAACAGTGTTTATGCTTTAGCTCTTGAAAAATCAGATTCAGCTCCCGAAGCCATTCTTAAACTTTCGTCTATGATGCGCTACGTAGTAACCGAAAGCAGCAGAGACAGCGTATCGCTCACAAAAGAAATGGATTATATAAAAAATTATATAAGCCTGCAGCAGCTACGTATGGATGGAGAAAATTCTTTTTCCTTTATTGTAACCGGTAGCCCAATAGGAAAAAGCATATCACCCTTGATTCTTATACCCTTTATAGAAAACGCATTTAAATATGGCCTGAACCCTGAAAAAGAATCTTTTATCGCCATAAATATAGATGTTACGGCACATGAACTCATTCTTAATGTAAGAAACGACAAGGTAAATATGCAGCCTTCACCTGATGAAAAAAGCGAGCAAGGGTTAGAAAATACCGCCAAACGGTTAGATTATCTTTATCCTGATAAGCATAAATTACTTATCTTTGATGATGAGCACACCTTTACCGTTAACTTATCTATAACTCTGCTATGATAAAGGCTATAGCTATTGATGATGAGCCTCTTGCGCTTAAAATTATTGAGCATTTTTGTAAACAAACCGACTTCATTGAACTTGATAAAACCTTTACCAAGACGGATGAAGCGTTAAAACATATAAAAAAGTTTCCCGTTGACCTTCTTTTTCTGGATATACAAATGCCGGGAAAAAATGGTATTGACTTTTACAGGCAACTGGATGCTGAAGTTATGGTTATTTTTACCACTGCTTTCAGCGAATATGCTGTTGAGGGCTTTAACATCAATGCACTGGATTATCTTTTAAAACCTTTTTCTCAGGAACGCTTCATGCAGGCAGCAGAAAAAGCCAGGAAAGAAATGCAGAGCAAAAAAACTACTCTGGACCATACGCACCTGCTTATACGTGCCGACTATAAACTTAACCGCATTGAATTTGATGACATTATGCTCATCGAAGGCCTTGATGATTATATTCGGGTACATCTAAAAAATAAAACCACTATTACCGCAAGGCTCTCGATGAAAAGCATACTGGAAAAACTTCCTCCTGCGTTATTCATAAGAGTGCATCGTTCTTATATTGTTCCGGTAAAAAAAGTAAAATCTTTCTATAATAAAACTATTCAGATAGAGGATTTTGTAATACCTATCGGAGACACTTATAAAGACGAAGTCAACAAATATTTTTAGATTTTTTTGCCGGTTCACCGACGTTTTTTGCCGGTTTACCTCAATTTAATCATTTTTTTGGGTAATCTGTTCACTTTTACGCAACCTTTGAACAATTTAAGCATCTATTCTTAACAGAATATTAATATTTAACTATTTAAATTTTTCAATACCGCTGGATTTGAATACCTTGCGGCGCTAAAAAAAAATGAATACCACTATTACCTATGAAAAAAACTTTGACTTTTAAAAATGTAGCGTTCGCTGCGTTTTTCTCTTTGCCCTTGCTTTTGAATGCTCAAAGTGCCCCAAAAACATTTGGAAAAAGCATAACAGAAAAAGTAAATCAGGAGAATGGACTTATCCGATGCATATCTACTGAATACGAAAAATTTCTTCAGGAAAACAGTCCAAACAGAGCATCTGATGCACAATTCGAATCATGGATAGATAATAAAATTGTTGAAAGAAAAGCTAGAAAAGCAGGCCAGAAATCTGCTAATACAGTAGTTACTATTCCTGTAGTTGTTCACATCATCCATAATGGTGATGCTCTTGGTTCAGGAGAAAACATTAAAAATGATCAGGTACTTTCTCAGATCAGGGTTTTAAATGACGATTACAGAAGAAAAGAAAACACTCTTGGATATAACGAATTTGAAGTAGGTGCTGATACTGAAATCGAATTTTGTCTTGCTCAGATAGATCCCGATGGAAATCCTACTAATGGTATTACAAGAACAAACCTTGGAGTAGCCAGCTGGAGCAGAAGTCAGGTAGAAGCAAACCTTAAGCCTTCGACTTATTGGGATCCTGAGAAATACCTGAATATTTGGGTTTGCCGCTTTGGAGGTGACCTTTCAGATGTATTGGGATATGCACAATTTCCTCAGGGATCTGGACTTGCCGGACTTGATGACACTGGCTTTGACTTTACTGATGGTGTAATTATAGGTTACCAGTATTTTGGATCTTCTAACTACTACCCGCAAGGAACGTATTCTTCTCCTTATGACTTAGGAAGAACCACAACACACGAAGTTGGACACTATCTGGGACTTAGACATATTTGGGGCGATGGTAATGGCGGATGTAATAATACCGACTATTGTAATGACACTCCATTTGCTTATGAAGCTAATGCAGGATGCCCTTTTGGTACTGACTCATGCCCTAATAAAGCTGGTGAAGATATGATTAACAACTACATGGATTACACTAACGATATCTGTATGAACATCTTCACACAAGACCAAAAAACAAGAATGGTAACCGTTCTTGAAAATGCTGACAGAAGAGCTTCATTACTAACATCGGGTGTTTGCGGAACACTTACAACTGCTGATTTTGAAGCTTTGAGAGAAACTACAGTATATCCAAACCCGGCTCAAAACGAACTAAACATTTCTGTTGCTAACGGAGAACTTCCGGACAGCTATGTTATCTACAACACTTTAGGACAAACAGTCGCTAACGTAAAAGTAGGTGACCAGTCTGCCCTTACTGTAAACACATCTGGTTATGCTAATGGCATTTATATCATCAAAATATTCAAAGGAAGTGAGTCTAAAACAATCAAGTTCATCAAGAACTAATTATAAGCCTTCGTAAGATATTTAAAAGGTGCCTGTAATCAGGGCACCTTTTTTGTTTTCCAGATAAAGCCATCCAATATGTAATGTGTAAACTGGGGCACTACCAAAAAGGGTATCAGCAAAAAATGCCAGTTTTCAAAAACTGCGGCACCGGTAATGCTGAACTGTTCGTTCCAAACCATTATTTCCCAAAGATATTCTTCCGAAAAGGCAAGTAAAATCAGTATCCCTGCATAGATAAAAATACCTTTATAGGTATTGAGATAATAAAATAGCCCTGCCGGCTCAGATTTATCCTGCTTAATTTCTTTCAGATAAATCAACGCCATATACGGAATACCGTGTGAAACGATATTGAGCATGGTAAAAATAAGGTCGTTATTAAAGTATACGATCCCAAAATACCATGACAACACTGTACCTGCTATAATCGCATTTTTAGGAATGTTGAACTCTCGTGTTTTGAAACACACCCATCCTATTTTGAGGGCATACAACCCAAGAATGACAAAATACACATATCCGGCAACATTGAGCAAAGCATCATTACGATAAGTAAAGAATTCATCCTTCATAAACCATGTAAAGTTGCGCGGAGGACTCATAAACCAATATAACATAGGATAACCCGTGGCTGTGTATATAACCAGATTATCCATAAAAACACTAAGAGTTGTCTTTGGTTCATATCTCGAGTAGAGCCTCATAAAACCGTACTGCTGCCGTATGAAATGAAACACTGCTACATAGGCCAGTGTAACCCAAAACACTTTACTCCCCAACATAAACAACACCATCCCTATAAAGAAACAGATTATGGGCAGCGCAATCAAAAGTTTTTTACGCTCCTGAAAAGCTTTGGATACAAGATAGGTTTTAAAAAGTGTAGCATACACATGAGCCACATCAATAAAAACCACAAAAAAGAGCCAGGTGTAAAACGAATACTCTTCTTCGAGGGTATGGAGCCATCCCTGACAAAAGAAAACAATTGCCAGTATTATAAAAGGTGGCGACAATATAAATAAACTGTCGGTTTTGGCTTTATGTATCCAGGGTTGTTTCATGTAGCATTTTGTTTACGGCATTTATGCCCTGATGAAAAGCCTCTTCAAATATCGATATACCCGAAAGGTCACTGTGCGCAAAATAGATAGTATTATCAATACTCTTTGCTGCCATCGCTTTGGCTTCTCCAAAAATAAATCCAGGCGTTGGGCTAATCATCCCGTGTCCTACTATATGAATATCAATTTGCTCAACAAAAGCCTCAATACCCGGATGGGCAGCCTTTAAATCGGAAATCACGAAATCCTTCCAATACTCTTTTGAGGTCTTATAAACCAATTTTCTGGTCTTTTTGCTATCCGCAGAAGAAAAACTATGATAGTAGGTAATCACAACCCTGTCCTGCAACTGTTTCACAGACTGGTGCTGATCATAAATATAGCCTAATCCCCTTCCCCCGAAAATTACATTATCCCAGCTTAACGGCTGGCTAAAATCGTCAGGCAGCTCGGTTAATGTCAGCGTTGCCAATAGCCACGGTGCATAAGTAAACTTTTGGGAAAGCTTTTTCCTATCCGGCAGCAAGTAACCATTCACAAACTGCGGCGTAGCCATAATTACTTTGTTAGCTTTTATAGTTACCGATTCATTGTTTGATGCATCAAAGGTTTTCACTGTTACCTTCCCGTTTTCTAATGCGACATCGTAAGCAATATGGTTTGCCAGTGTTTTATCTTTTGAATATTTCTTTAAATGTGTTGCCAGCCTTGCATTTCCTTCCGGCCATGTCAGTACATTTTCTTTATACTTATCTCCCGCATTATGCTTTCGTGCAGCAAAGTAATGGATCCCGGCCCAAGCTGAAACATAATCAATACCTAACCCAAAATCATCACGGCAGCAATAGTCTACATATTCTAACAACTCTGAAGTTTTAAAATCAGCACTAGCCAACCACTCTTTCATCGTCATCATATCGAGCATCATATGCTTAGGATTTGCCGTAGTGCCTGAAACAGGGATATCAAAACAATATTTTCCATCATTTCCTCTGGCCTGCCTGAATTCTTCCATCATGGCAAAAAAGCGGTCGAATTCTTCATTGGCAACAGAACCTAAACCATACTTTGGCAGTAGGCCTTCCTGCCAGGTATTTTTATAGAAAAGACGTTCCTGCGGTGTAAAAGTAAGCTGCTCTTCATCAAATTCAGGAAAGCCCTTGTTGTCGTAGCCGGTTATTACTTTTTCTTCAGTGAGAAAAGCCAATAGTTCTTTATCATGAAAGTTCGGAAGTGGTAAATAATGTGCCCCGAGCGGATATTTTGAATATTTATTCTGCCCGGAAGACGAATTGCCTCCGGTATAATTTTCAAGTTCCAGCAATAAAAAATCGTTTATCCCTTTTTTAGTAAGCTGGCGGGCAGCACTCAGCCCCGAAATACCTCCTCCTATTATCAGGTAGGGAGTCTGTATTTCACGGGAAGGTTTAGGAAAATCTTTTGCCCAAAGCCTGTGACCCAAAATATGGGAGGTTCCAGTAAGTTTTACGATAAGTGAAATCGCTTTTTGCCTGCATGCCTGAACAGCAGGTACCAATAGCAATGCTCCCGCAATACTTTTTAAGAAGTTACGCCTATTATAATTTCCCCCATTCTTCATCAAAGTAGCGCACTAATATCTGGTTGTCCAGTCTGTTAATCTCAATATCATTCGCAACCATATCTTTAGAAAAGACATTTAGTTTGCCATAATCATAATTATAAAACCTGAGTCCTTTAACCTTTCGCCTGACAGTAGTAAAGTCGGTTGCAGGATTATTCGATGCAATGGTATAACCCCATTCGCCAAACGAAGGCACATAAACATGGTAGGCATCTGTTTTTGGCAATATCTCACCTACCGTCTTGTTGATGCACCAAAATGATTTAGGGGCAAAATAAGGTGATGTTGTTTGTATGGTCACTAATGCATCAGGGGTAAGAATGCGTTGCAGCGTCCTGTAAAAATTAAGAGAATAC
>QFQM01000436.1 GCA_003243255.1 Flavobacterium psychrophilum
TTTGCTAAATAGGGTAAGTGCTTTTTGGGCACTGTCGCGAGCCGACGGATATTGTTTTCGAAGGAAATTGATTTCACTAATGTTAACCAGCCCATTGGCAATGCTAAAAGTATCCTGAAGGATATAGTTGATGCGAAGCGCCTGCTGCTGATTTTGGAGGGCATCCTGTAAATTGTTTAATGCCTTTTTTATAATTCCTATATTACTAAAATCGTCCGCAAGATTTCGATGATTATTCAATTCCACGTCTATTTTTTTAGCTTGCTCCAGGTATTTTAACGCTTCTTGATAATTCTGTTGTTCCTTATATAGTTTAGCAATGTTGCTGAGCGAGGAAGCCTGTCCTTTCTTGTCATGCATTTGTTCCTGCAGGCGCAATAACTTGGTAAATAACTCCATTGAATGGGCGTAGTCGCCACGCATACCATAAATAATTCCCAGATTGTTGTAGGCTTTCTTTTGACCTGCCTTATAATGGACAGCGGTAGCTAGCCTTATGGCTGCTTGCCCGAAATGGAAGGCACTGTCATCATTACTAAAAAGATATTCGTCAGTTAAAAGGTTAAGGATATCTACTTTTGCCGAGTCCTTACTCAACGGAAGTACTTTGTGTAACGAGTCCGTTTTGGCAGGTGTTTGTGAAAGGGAATGATGGGTCACAGCCAGGTAGGCCATGACCACTAGAATGACAGAGAACTTCATAGCATCAGAGTAGCATTAGGCAAAATAAGCCTGCAAATGATTTTTTTAAAATTAAATAGTGAGAGCTTAATTGTGGAGTCGTTCAGACTAATTCTGAACAACGCCCGAATTTTACATAAGAAATTCAAAAATTCCAAAGTAGGCACCAGCACCTGTTTTAAAAAAAAATAAGCCGTAAGTTACTTCTGCACTTCGTTCTCATTTCTTTACCTGTGATAGCCATGATCGTTTAGATTCACCTCTCGGTCTTTACATTGCCCTAACGAGCGGTCAACGTGGACGGAAACTAATCGGGCTGCTATGAGGGATAGGTTGCACCATTACATCAATGTAGGTAAGCATTCGCCACAGAATTGCCCCATCGCATGGATTACTCTAACGGTAATTGGATGAAACTTACATTTATGGAATAGGTCCTTTCGTGAAGAATTTTAGTTTTTGCACGCTTCGCCAGGTCTGGACGTTGGATGCCACAATCAATAGAGATAACGTTGTACCAATTCCAAAACGGGTACTGATAAACGGGGCGAACTGCCATTAAGGATGAATGGCATCGCGTTTATTTTATTTTTCCGTGCACTACCGACTGGTAGAAAATGTCATTGTACGAATCTCCAATAGGAATGTATTTGTCTTTGATACGTACTTTTGAATTTCGAAAGGATGTGATTTTATCGATCGATACAATATAAGATCGGTGGATGCGGATAAACCCCGTTGGCAGTAGTTCTTCAATGGCCTTAAGAGTGGTAATCGTCAAAATGGGTGTGGTGTCATCCGTATAAATCTTCAGATAATCTTTATATCCTTCAATGTAATAGATCGCGTTGAGCTTGATCTTGATCGTGTGATGTTCTGCCTTAACCAGAATATAATCCTGAATAGATGTTTCCGTTTCTTTCTTGGACAACAGTTCATACGCGCGGTCTGTGGCGATCATGAACCGATTGAAGGGTACAGGCTTTAACAGATAATCGACTGCATTTAATTCAAACCCCTGGACCGCATAGTTATCATAGGCTGTGATAAAAATCACTTTAGGTGGGGAAGTGATGCCTTTGAGGAAATCCACTCCAGTAATGTCAGGCATGTTAATATCGAGATACATCAAATGGATAGTTCCTGTGTGTAGGATTTCAAAGGCGTTGAAAGGCTTATGGAAGAGCCCTTTCAATTCCAGATAAGGTACTCTTCGTACATAGGTCTCCATGAGCTCTAATGCCAATGGCTCGTCATCAATAACAATACAGTTGATTTTCATTCGTACCCGATAATTAGATGTTTATCCTATCCTGTCTTCGTTCCCCAATTGAATGACAAGACTTGTCTCAAAGTGGTCTCTGTGATCTTCCGTCTTCAATTCGAATCGCTGGTCATACATCAATTCCAGTCTTCTCTTTGTATTCTGTATTCCTATTCCACCGGCGACCTGATGGACAGGAAGACCATTTTCTTTATTCCTTTTTTTTGTATTCGAAATATGAAAGACCATCGTTTCTTCCGACACAGACAAATCTATATTAATGACAGTTGGTTCATCATACGAGATACCATGTTTGAATGCATTTTCAACGAAAGGTATGAGTAGCAGCGGCTCTATCAGTACTTTCTTAATGTCGCCTGAATAGCTGAACCGTATGCTGATGTTTTCCTTCTCTGACAGTCGCAGCCGTTGCATTGCAATATAGTCCTCCAAATGATTGATCTCTTTCTCTAAATGCATCTTCCCGTGATTCGTGTCATACAACACGTAACGCATGATGTTGGATAGAAGTAAAACGGCTTCCCCTGCGCGTTCTGATTTCTTTTCTGACAGGGAGTAAATATTGTTTAACGAATTGAAAAGAAAGTGGGGGTTTACCTGTGTTTTAAGAAATGACAGCTCAGCGCTGATTTTTTCTTTTTCAAT
>QFQM01000437.1 GCA_003243255.1 Flavobacterium psychrophilum
ATGGTCTTCGATAATTTTGTGCTCTTTGCCGGATATACAGGTGTGATCGTGGCGTTAGTGTTTTCCTTGCTAATAATAGTACCCGTTCTTTTACAGCTGGCTAAGAAAAAATCATTATGGCAGAATACCTTGCTTTTTGTAAAAGAGAATAAAGAAAGTGCCTCCCTGTGTATGGTTAGTTTTATTTGTTTTTTTTTTCTACCTGACAAACTCCCCGGACAGGGCATATTGTATCAGCGATTTTCCGTATTCTTTCTTGTTTCCTTTATTATTGCCGGCAGTATTCTTTACCGACACCATTTATCCACCTCATTTCAGCTCATTGGATTTATCTTTGTAATTAGTCACTTTGTTTTGTGGGCCGATTATTTATCTGAATTTGACAGAAAAAACACCTCATTTACTCCTGATTTATTCTCCCAGGTACCTCGAAACGAACCTATGGGGGGCGTCATCAACGATTTCAACTACCGCGGTCGTCCGGTATACATTCATTTTCCCAGCTATAATATTGTCTGGAATAAGGGAATAACCACCACAAAGATCATTGACTATCGCTTTGGGGCAATTCGAAGAAAAGTAACTTTGTCTTCTCTTCCGGAATACCAGGAATGGATAGGCATAGAAAACAAAATACCGGAAGAATACAGTAACATAAATTATCTGCTGATAAAAGGTGAAGTGAATGATATGCCGGCAGATGCAATACAGATCGCGGGTGATATGAACTGGAAAATGATGAGAATGTATGAAGCAAATGACTAAGTCCACTGTATCTAACTGGGGTAACTATCCAAGTATCGATGCAAAAACCAAGAGCTTTACCAGTGTCAGCGAGTTAGATCAGGATCAATTGCCCGAAGCCAGCTACATCGCCAGAGGTAATGGAAGGTGTTATGGAGACTCTTCCCTGCAAAGCCATATTATATCTACTTTAAAATATGACAAGATCCTGGAATTTGATGCGAAAGAAGGAATCATCAAATGTCAGTCAGGGATCACTTTCAGTACGCTAATTGATTTCCTTATACCCAGAGGGCTCTTTCTTCCCGTTACACCAGGAACAAAATTTATTACTGTAGGCGGTGCTATTGCTTCCGATATTCATGGAAAAAATCACCATGTAGAGGGTTCATTCCAAAATCACATCATTCACATTGAAGTATTACTTGCCTCTGGTGATATTATTGAATGCAGCAGAGAAAAGGAATCGGATCTTTTCATGGCTACCTGTGGAGGTATGGGATTAACAGGGATCATCCTGTCTGCAAAATTCCGTCTAAAAAAGATTGAAACCGCTTTGATCAAACAAGTATCTATCAAAGCCAGGAATCTTGATCATATCTTTGACTTATTTGAGGAATTCAAATCTACTACGTATTCCGTAGCCTGGATTGATTGCCTGCAGGGTGGAGATAAACTAGGGAGAAGCCTTTTGATGGTGGGCGAGCATGCTACCAAGCAAGAACTGGGCTCTGATGAGTCACTAAGGAACCCCAATGGGAAGCTGAAGCTCAGCATTCCATTTAACTTTCCGAATATCGTACTCAACAAAATCACTATCAAAATCTTTAATTTCCTGTTTTATCATAAGCAGATTGCTGCCCGGAAAGAGTCATATGTAAATTTTGACAAATTCTTTTACCCGCTGGATTTCATCAATAGTTGGAATAGAATGTACGGAAATCGTGGTTTTGTTCAGTACCAGTTTGTGTTACCCATTGAAAATAGTAAAGAAGGTTTAAGAAAAATACTGAGTGAAATCAATAACCAGGGAATGGGATCATTTCTTGCCGTTCTTAAATTATTCGGCAATTATGAGGGGCTCATCTCCTTTCCAATGCAGGGTTATACGTTAGCTCTTGACTTCCCTATACGTAAAGGCCTGTTTGAATTTCTTGATCGCCTGGATCAGATCGTAGTGGATTGCGGTGGCCGTATCTATCTCACCAAAGATGCGCGCATGGATAAAAAAGTATTCGAGAAAGGATACCCTAATCTTGAACGATTCAAAAACATCGTCAAAAAATTTAATCCTGATCTCAAATGGAGATCAGTACAATCGGACCGGTTAGCTATTACAAAACCATGACAGTTTTACTACTTGGAGCAACATCCGACATGGCTGTTGCACTAGCTCGTCACTATGCCTCCAACGGCCATAATTTACAACTTGCTGCCCGCAGCAGTAAGGAAATTGAAATACTGAAAAACGATTTCAGCATCAGGTACAGCATCACTGCAGAAGCGTATCCTTTCGATGCACTGGACTACCACAACCACGCTCAATGGTATGCAGCTATCCCCAATAAGCCCGACTTGGTCATCCTCGTATTCGGGTATCTGGGTGATCATGAAAGGGCAACTCACCAGTGGGAGGAGTCGCAAAAGATCATTGCTTCTAACTATACGGGGGCAGTATCTATACTCAACGTCATTGCCCATGATTTTGAGCAGCGAAAGAAAGGAACCATTGTAGGCATCAGCTCCGTAGCTGGTGACCGCGGCCGTATGTCTAACTATATGTATGGAAGCGCCAAAGCAGGTCTCACTGCTTATCTCTCCGGTCTTAGAAACAGACTCACACATGCCGGTGTTCATGTCAT
>QFQM01000075.1 GCA_003243255.1 Flavobacterium psychrophilum
ATTGCGAGTGCAAAAGTAGCGCCTTTTTCCACTTCCGCAAACTTTAAACAACCTTTTTTTTACTTTATTTTAACCTTTTCATATAACTCACTGATATGTGACGTTTTGGAATCGAAAGTTTTTTCAATGTTTTTTCACCAACAACCCCATTACTTTGAAAAGTATGCAAAAACTACACTCTCTTTAATCTGAACTTTGAAAAGTATGCATCAAAAACGGGGTTATTAGCCCTGATAGAGCCGATATCCTCGTAGCGCAGTGGAGAGATTTAGGCGATAGCAGGAAATGGCTCCTTATATATAGGTATAAAAAATCCCGTCAGAGGCGGGATTCACATCTACGGATCCATCTATTTTGGATTCACTACACCTTTTTCGGTAGCAGTTTAGCTGAAAGCCACCTCCTAACGGGTTCGTCATAAAGTTTAAGACAGGCATAGGCAAGTGTTACCGAAGACACAAAAACCAACAGTGCTACCGGCCAAGCCTCAGCAAAGCTCTTATTGTTGTCTTTGACCCAGGCGGTATACGTATATATAATAGGATAATGCGTTATATATATAGGATAGGAAATATCGCCAAAGAATTTGCAAACGCGTTTGCCCAGCACACGATTTACACTACCGCTTGCACCTATATATACTATAAGAGGAAAAACAACAATAATCGAAAGTGAATCATACAGCCCGTTTGCCCATAAGTTTTCGCTTCCACCCACTCTTGGAAAAGCCAAAACCGCAATAACCAACAGACTGCTCCACAAAAAAGCATTGCTGATATTACCCGGTTTCACAACGCGCTGTAACAGCAATCCACCAAAGAAAGGAAATAACAGTCGGGCGAAACCAATATGAAGCTGCTCTCCCGTAAGCGACCACCCTCCTATTACATCGCCGTTCGGACTCGTTACTGCCAGATGGATAAGGAAGCAGGCTGAAAGGAACACAACCACAGAAAGAACCGTCTTTGAAAAGTTCTTTACAAACAGCGCATACAATATATTACCTACATATTCAAAAAACAGCGACCATGCGGGTCCGTTAAGGGAATGCATCTCGCCCCAGCCACGCAGATCCATAGACGGTGGCAGCGGCAAAACCGTACAACCAATGATCATTACCAACAGCATTTTCCAAACCGGCACTTCACTGATTCCGGGAAACACTACCGAATCCTGAAAATAAAAGAATACCGCCCCTACTATCATACCCATTACAACCATTGGCTGCAGGCGTATGAGTCGGCGTTTGAAGAAATCTTTTAACGTCATGGTTCCCCAACGGTCGTCGTAAGCATAGCCAATTACGAATCCTGACAGCAGAAAAAAGAAATCGACTGCAAGATAGCCGTGGTTAATAAACTGGTCGAGGTGACTCGTAGCATGGGTTTCAAAAATATGAAAGGCTACCACCATAAGGGCAGCGACACCGCGGAGTCCGTCGAGAATAGGATAATGGGGTTTGGATTGTAAGGTTCCTGTTGTCATTGAATGTTGTTGTTTTATTGGAATCGCAAATAAAAACAATTTATAACGACTGTAAGAATAATTTACCTATACATGAGTACAGCAATGATTGTAAATACTTAACAAAAAGAGATTTTGCATAGCAATCTACACAAATATTAAACCCTTATCTTCGTGTTAACTCAACATTTATTTATGAAGAAATTAATATTGCTTGCATTTTTAGCCATGCCATCTACAGGTTTTAGCCAAAGGATAAAGACAGCTGACGTACTTCATACCAATGACAGTATTATAAAAGCAAGCGTTGGAGAGAAACTCGCTGCTTATTTTACTCCCGTTGCCAGTTATTCAAACCATCAAAATAAAAAACATACAGAAACATTTTTAAGAAAGAAGAAATTAAAACCTTCAGCCACAAGTATAAATGTATTATATGATTTCAAATATCCGGGAGTAAAAGGCATCAACGGCAGAACCTGGATAAGGCTTGACGGAAAACTCAAACTTACTGAGCTACCTGAATTCAACATTGTCCCTAATTTTTTATTGAAAGATGAATCTTCAAATTTTATCTCTCCTGAAAATGCACTAACAATAATAAAAGAAGCTTTCCCTTCGAATGTTGAAATAAAAGGACCTGAACTTAATTTCAATTATGACTTATGCTCATATACTTACAGAGCAAGTCGCATTATCACTAAAGCAACAAATGAAAGAGGAGAATCAGCCGGTGAAATGGAAACACTTATAATAGATGCTGTCACAGGCGAGATATTTGGAAGATTTCGTGGTTATTACGGGCTTATAATACACTAATTTTAATACTCATAGTTCTTCACACGGCGGCGGAGAGAACCAACTTTACTGAAACTTTTACAGATTACTTCGTTCGGGCTTTCAGCCTCAGATACCACGTCGCTCCTCCTCGCAATGACAGAATGTGACGATTATTAATACCTGGGAGGAGATAAACAAAAGCGCATAACATTTTTCAACGTTATGCACTTAACCAACCAATCACCTAAATGATTATTTTAAATACGCTTTTGCGATAGGCGGCTGACCGGTTTTAGCCATCAGGCCACCATCTGCGACAACAGTTGTTCCGTTTACAAAAGAGGCATCGTCTGATGCCAGGAATGCAACAACCGTGGCTATTTCTTCAGGCTGGCCTATGCGTCCGGCGGGAATCGCTTCGGCGTATGCCTTAATCACATCATCGGTAAATACATCTTTTGCCAGCGGTGTTGCTATGGGTCCCGGACAAACCGCATTACAGCGGATTCCGTCCTCACCATGATCGTTGGCAACAATACGGGTAAGATTTATTACTGCTGCTTTTGCTGCATTGTAGGACCCCATGCCATAGTCGGCTCCAAGTCCGCTTATAGATGCCGTATTAACAATGTTACCCTTTGTCTTTTTAAGTTCCGGGATAGCATATTTTGATCCCAGCATTACGCCGTCAAGGTCTATAGAAAACACTTTTCGCCATTCGGCAAGGTCCATATTGGGTATCAGGCTGTAACCCCCAATCCCCGCATTGTTATGCAGTATATCAAGTTTTCCGAACGTTTTTACCGTTTCGGAAACCATATTTTTCACATCCTCTTCATTACTTACATCTACTTTAAGCGTTAGCACATTATCGCCGTATTCCTTCTTAACGGCATCAAGGGCATCCTGGTTCATATCGGCTACGGTGACTTTTGCACCTTCTTCCACTAAAATCTTTACTGTGGCTTTTCCTATTCCCGAAGCACCTCCGGTAACAATGGCAACTTTGCCTTCAAATCGATTTTTCATTATATATTATTTTTGTATTTTCTCTTCAAGATGCTGTATTTACAAGCATTTTCCTAAAATTAAGGAACACTTTTAAGTACCTGAAGTCTTTTATACTTCATTTAACAGCAATGTGAATCTGACGGTACTTTTTAAGTACTTTTTAACCTTTAATCTATATGATCGGAAAAGAATTATTTTACAATCAAATGATATGCTTATATATTGTAAGTGAATTGCTATTAGTTTATATTTGCGCTTTATAAATTTTTACTAATGATAAATATTACACTGCCGGACGGCTCAGTCAAGAAATTTGACGCTGGGGTAACTCCTATGGATGTTGCCATGAGTATTAGTGAGGGATTAGCAAGGAACGTTATATCAGCTTCCTTCAATGGTACAACTATTGAGACCAAGACCCCACTGACGACGGACGGTTCGTTAGTATTATACACATGGAATGACAAGGAAGGTAAAAAAGCCTTCTGGCACTCTACTTCGCACGTTATGGCGCAGGCGTTACAGGAAATGTACCCTGGTATCAAGCTTACTATTGGCCCTGCTATCGAAAATGGTTTTTACTATGATGTAGACTTTGGCGATCATTCTATTTCTGACAAAGACTTTAAAGCTATTGAAGATAAGGTTCTTGAGATTTCAAGAGGTAAATATGAGTTCAACATGCGTTCGGCTACTAAGGCTGAGGCACTTGATTTCTACAAAAAAGAGAACAACCCGTATAAAACGGAACTTATAGAAAACCTTGAAGACGGTACAATTACGTTCTGCGACCACGCAACGTTTACCGACCTTTGCCGTGGCGGACACATTCCGAACACCGGTATCATCAAGGCATTCAAAATCATGAGCGTTGCCGGTGCTTACTGGCGCGGTGATGAGAAAAACAAACAGCTTACACGCGTGTATGGTATCTCTTTCCCGAAACAAAAAGACCTTACCGAATATCTTGAGCTTCTTGAAGAGGCTAAAAGACGAGACCACCGTAAGCTTGGTAAAGAGCTTGAGCTTTTTACATTCTCTCAAAAAGTAGGTCAGGGTCTGCCATTATGGTTACCAAAGGGTGCTGCCCTGCGTGACCGCCTTGAGCAATTCCTTAAAAAAGCACAGAAGAAAGCCGGATATGAGCAGGTGGTAACGCCGCACATCGGGCAAAAAGAACTATATGTAACATCAGGCCACTACGCTAAATATGGCGCAGACAGCTTCCAGCCTATCCACACGCCTAATGAAGGTGAGGAATTTTTGCTGAAGCCAATGAACTGCCCTCACCACTGTGAGATATACAACGCCAAACCATGGTCGTACAAAGACCTTCCGAAGCGTTATGCTGAATTTGGTACTGTATACCGTTATGAGCAAAGTGGTGAGCTACATGGTTTGACTCGTGTTCGCGGATTTACTCAGGATGATGCACACATCTTCTGTACGCCGGATCAGCTTGATGCAGAGTTTAAGAACGTAATTGACCTGGTACTTTATGTATTCAGCTCATTAGGTTTTGAGAACTTCAGCGCGCAGATTTCACTTCGTGATAAAGAGAACAGAGAGAAATATATCGGTTCTGAAGAGAACTGGGAGAAAGCAGAAAACGCTATCATCAACGCGGCACGCGACAAAGGACTTAACACTGTAGTAGAATATGGCGAAGCGGCTTTCTATGGCCCTAAGCTTGACTTTATGGTGAAGGATGCACTTGGCCGCCAGTGGCAGTTAGGTACAATTCAGGTAGACTACAACCTTCCTGAGCGTTTTGACCTGACGTACAAGGGGTCAGACAACGAACTGCACCGTCCTGTGATGATTCACCGTGCGCCATTTGGATCTATGGAGCGTTTTATCGCGATTTTACTTGAAAATACAGCAGGTAACTTCCCGCTTTGGCTAATGCCCGAACAGGCTATCATATTGTCTTTGAGCGAGAAATATGAAAATTATGCTAAAAAAGTTTTACAATTGCTGGAAAATCACGAAATTCGCGCCCTAATTGACAACCGAAACGAAACGATAGGTAAAAAAATACGCGATGCTGAAGTTCAGAAAATGCCGTATATGCTTATCGTTGGTGAGGAAGAAGAGAAAAACGGAACGATTTCTGTACGCCGCCACGGTGACTCAGGTAAGTCGAACCAAACGATGACAATTGAAGAATTTGCTGCTGCAGTACAGCAGGAAATAGATAAAACATTAAAAGCATTCTAAGTTTAACTTAAATATTTAAAGCCATAGCAATTAGAAACAACAGAGGCTTTCAGCCTCGAGTAGAAAAAAAAGATGCGCATAGAACTAATGCTGCAATCCGTGTCCCTGAAGTAAGGCTTGTTGGGGACAATGTAGAGCCGGGAGTTTATAAAACTTCTGTAGCACTGCAAATGGCAGAAGAGCAGGAAGTGGATTTGGTGGAAATTTCGCCAAACGCCGAACCGCCCGTATGCAAAATTATGGATTACAAAAAGTTTCTTTACGAACAAAAGAAACGCGATAAGATGCTTAAGGCGAAGTCTACGCAGATTACCGTAAAAGAAATACGTTTCGGACCTCAGACAGATGAGCACGATTACGAGTTCAAAAGAAAGAATGCAGAGAAGTTCCTTAAAGAAGGTTCTAAACTAAAAGCGTTCGTATTCTTTAAAGGACGTTCTATCATTTATAAAGAGCAGGGACAAATCTTACTATTAAGACTTGCAACTGATCTTGAAGAATGGGGAAAAGTAGAAGCTATGCCTGTTCTTGAGGGTAAGAGGATGATCATGTTCATCGCTCCTAAGAAAAAGAAAGCTTAAAGAGTCATAAAGTCGAAAGTCTTAAAGTCTATAAAGTCCGGTAACGGCAATGGCTTTACGACTTTCGACATTGGACTTTAAGACCAAAAATAAAGTAAGTAAGAGTAAATTCAAATACAGGAACAAAATGCCTAAAATGAAAACTAAATCCTCAGCTAAGAAACGTTTCAAAGTTACTGGCTCAGGTAAGATCAAAAGAAAGCACGCTTTTAAAAGTCACATCCTGACTAAAAAATCTAAAAAGCGTAAGCTAGCGCTTACTCACTCTGCACTTGTTCACAAGACAGACGAAAGAAGCGTTAAACAGCAATTAAGATTAATCTAATAGCTGTTTCGGTTAAAACAAATTAATAACCCTGGAGCATGGCCACTAAGTTCCCGAAATAATTTCAGGACGCCTGCTACAAAAAAAAAGTAAAATTATGCCAAGAGCAGTAAATTCAGTAGCTTCAAGAGCTCGTAGAAAAAGAGTATTAAAGCAAGCCAAAGGTTTCTTTGGAAGACGTAAAAACGTTTGGACAGTAGCGAAAAACGCGGTAGAAAAAGCAATGGCTTATTCTTACCGTGACAGAAAACAAAAGAAAAGAAACTTCCGTGCTCTATGGATCATGCGTATCAACGCTGGTGCACGTCTTCACGGAATGAGCTATTCTCAATTCATCGGTAAAGTTAAAGCAAATGGTATCGAATTGAACCGTAAAGTTCTTGCAGATCTTGCTGCTAACCACCCTGAAGCGTTTACAGCTATCGTAAACCAAGTTAAATAATTCGTCTATAAACAATATATTTATTCTTACTTACATAAAGAACCCGTTCAGCAATGAGCGGGTTTTTTGTTTACTTTTATTGTAGCAATCCTAAATCATCAACTATGAAAACTGACCGCTACACTAAAATCATCCTGACCATCATCGCTTTTTGCCTTGTCGTAAATACCTTTGAGAAACTGGATATCATACCTAAGGCATACGCCAATGCTCCAACCACCACTCCTATCACCACAGTAAGCGAACCTAAATACGGACTTGTCCCATTAAATGAAGATGGCAGTATTACCGTAAAAACCGTTTCTCCAATGGATGTAAACATCACTGGTGTCCGTACAAGTGATGACTTAAAAGTAAATGTTTCAGGTATAAACACCAGCAATAGCCTTAATGTAAATGTAAACCTTGAAAAGATTGCCGGTTCTTCTGCTTATGGAGGATTGCCGGTTAAGGTGATAAAATAGAAAAACGGCTCAATTTGAGCCGTTTCTTGTTTATAATTCCAGACATAAAAAAACATCGGACTTCCGACATCGGACAAATCTACGTTTTCAATTTCTTCTTCCTTGCTGCCGGGAACAATACATTGTTAAGGATAAGTCGGTAACCCGGAGAGTTAGGGTGCAGGTCAAGAACCGTAGGCGCATCACCTACCCTGTGCTGATAATCTTCAGGATCATGACCACCGTAATAAGTAAACATCCCCTTGCCTTTAGTTCCGTGAATGTAACGTGCTTCCCCCGTTTGCTTGTTCTCACCCATAACAAGGACATTCGATTTTACCCTGTCGGCTTTAAAAGCAGTAGTCTGTCCCATAAAACCTTTTATCAGCTGTGTATGATTCTGGCACAACATTGACGGAATTGGATCCCACTTCGCTGAATAATCCATCAGCGTAAAATAGTCTTTATCCATCATGATGGTACGTCCATTGGTAGTATCAATATCTGAAAACTCATACACCTGAGGATTTCGTTCTAAAATGAAATCCTTAAAGGCAAACGAATTATTATAGTCAATCTTAGACTGGTAGTTAGGTTCGCTGGCATCACCATCAAACATCGGTTCACAAATATCAACGCCTTCGGCAGAAAGCGCAATATCAAAACTATCGGTTGCTGAACACATGGCAAACATGAATCCGCCACCAATAACAAAATTCCTGATCTTAGTAGCTACTGCCAGTTTTTCCTGGGATACTTTATCAAAGCCAAGCTTCGCAGCAAGGGCTTCAGCATCTTTCTTTTGTTCAATATACCAGGGTGCATTACGATATGCCCCAAAGAATTTACCATACTGACCGGTAAAATCTTCGTGGTGCAGGTGCAGCCAGTCGTATAATAAAAGCGCATCGCCAAGTACTTCTTCGTCATAAATTGCAGTGAACGGAATCTCGGCATAAGTCAGTACCATAGTCACGGCATCATCCCAGGGTTGTTTTCCGGGTGGTGTATATACAGCTATCTTAGGTGCTTTCTCAAGAATAACATTCTCCATATTTTGCGACGGACTGCTAATCTCGTCCAGAATGGCATTGGCTTCACCGTCGCTCAGTACTTCAAAGCTTACACCACGGATCTGGCATTCACGGCGAATCTGATCTGCGTCCGGTAAAAGAAACGACCCTCCCCTGTAATTCAGGAGCCAGTTAGCTTTATAGCTTTTGTCAAGAGCCCAGTAAGTAATACCATAAGCCTTAAGGTGATTTTGCT
This sequence comes from Flavobacterium psychrophilum, assembly GCA_003243255.1. Next base: position 8,536 of record QFQM01000075.1, read on the forward strand.
GAGAAGTTTCGTCCATAGGCAGCAGTATCATTGAAGCTTTCGCCGAAAGCCCCATTACCAGCAGCAGAACAATGTATATCTTTTTGAATGCCATTTTCATTGTTTTAGTAAATCCAAAGATACTAAACTAACGACAGAAATAGAAGTGAATTGCAATTTGGAAGAAAAACAAAAGCGTTAGTAAAAATTTAAGAAGAAAATAACATCAAAAAAACGTAAAAACCCTTGTATATACAGCAAAAACGCTATTTTTGCAACCTAATTTAATCATAAGCAAACCATGAAAGAATTGTTTTCTCAAATCAACGCGGAAATCGAAAAATTCAAAGCTGAAGCTGAGCTTCACATCGAAAAAGGTAACAAAGCAGCTGGAACAAGAGCTCGTAAATCAGCACTTGAACTAAGCAAACTTCTTAAAGACTTCAGAAAAGTATCTGTTGAAGAGTCTAAAAAATAATTGAAAAGCCGCTTTAAAGCGGCTTTTTTTGTTTTATGGCTTTTCTGTATATTTTATAAAACCGAATACTTCGATTTCTTTATGCTCTTCATTTATTCGATAAACTATTATATAACCTTTAAATATTAAATCTCTTATATTATCTTGCTCATAAAAAACCGACTTTCTATTTTTATAAGGCATTAAAGAAAGTTCTTTTAATTTTTCAAAAATATCAGATTTAAATTTTCTTGCAGCTTTGGGTTTGTCATTTGAAATATAATCAATTTGCTTGAGAAATTTTTTATAGAAAATTGCAGCGATCCTAACTTTCATTTTTCTTTATTAAAAATTCTTCTGTTTTACTATCAAATTCCTCTAAAGACATAAATTCCATTTCATGGTTATCAATCTGTCTTAACGTTTCATCTAATTCATTTTTAATTTTCAGATAATCATCAGACACTATCTGAACATCAGAAGAATTAAATTGTTTAAGCAGCCATATAACATGGTCATAGACTTTAGCGTTTATTTTTAAATGAATAGTTTCCATAGCATTTGATATTTCTTCAAAATTACAAAATTATATTAAACGAAAATCTTAGCAACATAGTACCGAAACAAATAAAAAATGCACCGCTTCCCACGGTGCATTTATAGTTTAATGTTTAGTTGATGGATGATGCCGCCTTAATCGTTTACAGTGATGTGTTCGGCACCGTTAACATCCATTTGTCGTATCGCCTCGCTTATCACGAAGTCATCATGTGTAGTCTTTCCCATATATATTGCTCGGTTAGGTGGTTATCTCAAATTCTTAGAACGGAACATCGTCATCGTTAGACGGACCGCTGTTCATGTTGCTTCCAAAAGCATCATTGGCCGACGGAAGATTTTTGGTAATAGAATCAAAGCTGCTGTTCATACTCGAAGGCAATTCATCGAACGGTGAGCCAAAATCATCAAGGTTGTCAAACTTACCAAGGCTTCCTACGAATTTCAGCCTGATGTTGTCCAGTCCGCCGTTACGGTGTTTGGCCACGATAAATTCGGCCTGACCTTGTGTTGGCGAACGCTCTTCATCATCCCATTCGTCAATTTTGTAATATTCAGGTCGGTAAATGAACGATACGATATCCGCATCCTGCTCAATCGCACCCGACTCCCTTAGATCCGATAGCAGCGGTCGCTTACTCGAACCCCTGGTCTCCACCGCACGCGATAGCTGCGAAAGTGCAATTACCGGAACGTTAAGTTCTTTTGCAAGAGCTTTCAGTGTCCTTGAAATAGTCGAGATCTCCTGCTCACGGTTACCCCCTCCTTTTCCGCTTCCTCCGGCAGTCATCAGCTGAAGGTAGTCGATGATAATCATCCTGATACCATACTGTGATGCCAGCCTTCGTGTTTTTGCCCTAAGGTCAAAAATAGAAAGTGAAGGTGTATCATCTATATAAAGCGGAGCTTTTTCAAGGTCTTTTACTTTAATACTCAACTGCTCCCATTCGTGCTTTTCAAGCTTACCGGTACGCAGTTTTTCTGAAGACAGTCCCGTTTCACTCGAAATAAGACGGGTAATAAGCTGTACTGAGGACATCTCCAGTGAGAATACCGCAACACCGTGACCGTAATCGATAGCAATATTACGCGCCATTGAAAGTACGAATGCGGTCTTACCCATACCCGGACGTGCCGCGATAATGATAAGATCCGAAGGCTGCCAACCCGAAGTAAGTTTGTCAAGATCGTGGAATCCTGTTGCCACACCACTCAAACCTTCTTTTCCTGCAATCTCTTCAATACGTTTCTTCGCCTGTATAACTAAGCTTTGCGCTGTTTCAGAGCTTCGCTTGATGTTACCCTGGGTAACTTCATATAATTTTGACTCGGCTTTATCAAGAAGGTCGAATACATCGGTAGTTTCGTCATACGATTCTTCAATGATCTCGCTTGAAATCCTGATAAGGCTTCGCTGTATGTATTTTTGAAGGATGATCCTCGAGTGGAACTCAATGTGAGCCGACGAAGATATCTTTTGCGTTAGCTGGATTAGGTAAAAATCACCTCCCGCAAGTTCCAGTTTTCCTGCTTTTTTAAGCTGTGCAGATACTGTTAACAAGTCAATGGGCTGCGTATCGTTAAAAAGCTGTACAATTGCCTCATAAATATGCTTATGGGCATCTTTATAAAAAGCATCCGGCTGAAGGATATCAATAACATCATCAACCCCTTTTTTGTCGATCATCATGGCTCCCAATACCGCCTCCTCAAGGTCGAGCGCCTGTGGTGGCAGCTTGCCTTTCTCGAGGTTGATAATGGTTGTCTTATCAACTTTTACCGGGTTTATGTTTCTTAGATTATCCATATCGCGAAGGTAAAAATTTTTATTGCGGCTGCGTTAAGCAATTGTTAAGGACGGTTGTTGATAACCATCACTTTACCTGTTAATAAACAGAGTAATTTTGTTGAAAACCCAAAAAAAATCCGAAGCCGCAAGGGCTTCGGACTAATTAGTGCTTTTATGGCATATTATTCCTTGTACTCGCCCATTTTACTGTACTTATCCATCCTTTGAGAAATTAATTCTTCTGTTGATAAGTCTTTCAGTTCGTTAAAGCCTTTAAGGATATATTTCTCAACTTCTTTGAATGCGTTCTCCCTGTCGTAGTGAGCTCCGCCAAGTGGTTCAGGAATGATATCATCAATAAGGCCGTGTTTTTTCATGTCGTCAGCGGTAAGCTTAAGTGCTTCTGCTGCCTGCTCTTTAAATTCCCAGCTTCTCCAAAGGATCGAAGAGCATGATTCCGGCGAAATTACAGAGTACCATGTGTTTTCCATCATGTATACTTTATCACCTACACCTATACCAAGTGCTCCTCCCGAAGCTCCCTCTCCTATTATAACAGTAATAATAGGTGTTTTAAGGCGTACCATCTCTAAAATATTTCTTGCGATAGCTTCTCCCTGCCCTCTTTCTTCAGCTTCAAGCCCTGGGTAAGCCCCCGGAGTGTCTACTAAAGTTACTACAGGAATACCGAATTTCTCTGCCATTTTCATTAGGCGAAGGGCTTTACGGTAACCTTCAGGGTTTGCCATACCAAAATTACGGTACTGGCGTGTTTTAGTATTGTGACCTTTTTGCTGACCGATAATCATAAACGACTGTCCGCCTATTTTAGCAAGTCCGCCCACCATTGCTTTATCATCTTTAAAGCTACGGTCGCCAAAAAGCTCAAGGAAAGTATCTCCCGCTAGTGCTTTAATGTGATCCAGCGTGTAAGGACGGTTTGGATGCCTTGACAACTGAACCTTTTGCCATGCAGTAAGATTCTTGTATATTTTCTTTTTAGTCTCTTCTAATTTTTCTTCTATCTGTTTGCATGTTGCAGATACATCTACGTCTGACTCCTGGCCAATGATTGTACACTTATCCAGTTGGTCTTCAAGCTCCTTGATAGGAAGTTCAAAATCTAAATATTCCATAGTATGGCAGATTTTTAATTTTATTGCGAAATGCAAAGATAAAACTTTAAGCGATTTGGGAAATACCCACAGCCATTTAGTTTACTTTTTTCGCTTTGTTTTTTAGTATTCCGTTGAGTATCACAGTACTCAGAATGATAGCTGCTCCAATATAAAACCAAAAGCTCATCTTTTCGTTGTCCTTAAATACTATCAGCGCAAGAATTATCCCATAAATAGGTTCCATATTAATGGTTAGCATTACCGTATAAGGACTTAAGTACTTCATTACATGCACCGACGCTATAAACGCATAGGCTGTACAAAATGACCCTAATACAAACAACCACAGCCAGTCGTTAGCCGATACCATAAAAAATTCAGGTGTAAAACTGCCCGAAAAAAGCAGGTACATCGAGAAAAAGAACACTCCTCCTAACAACTCATAAAATGATATGGTTACAGGGCTGTATTGCGTGGCATATTTACCATTGATGATGGAAAAAGAAGCTGACAAAAATGCTGATGAAAGCGCTAAAAGTATCCCGTAAAGATAATTTCCTTCGAAATGGAATATCATATACAATCCGCCTATTACAAGCAAGCCGAACAGTACCTCATATAAGATTACTTTTCTGCCGAAGAATATTGGTTCGAGCAATGACGCAAAAAATGCTCCTGTAGACAAACAGGCAAGTGTTACCGAAACATTGGAAACCTTTATTGCCTGAAAGAAGGTAAACCAGTGCAGCGCTATAACAAGGCCTGCAATAAGGAAACCTATAAGCGTTTTAAAGGGTATCCTGAGCGGAGCTTTGGTTATCGCTGCATAGATAGCTATGATTCCGACAGCGATACACATCCTGAACCATACCAGCGGAAGCGCATCGAGCGTTATCAATGCTCCAAGCACTGCTGTAAATCCCCATATAAATACGATAAAATGGAGATGCAGGTAGTTTTTCAGCCTAACGTCTTGCATTGCGTAACAGGTATATAGCCAGGATACCGAAAGCAAAGTTTGGTATCCATACGGCAAGAAACGGACTCATACTCGATTTTTCGGCAAGTGTACCAAAAACCTTGTCCACAAATATATACACAAAGGCAAGTGCGATACCCATAGCCAGGTTTACGCCCATTCCGCCCCTGCGTTTCATAGATGATACTGCCACAGCAATGACCGTAAGGATAAATGCCGAAATTGGGATACTGTATTTTCTATACAACACCACATAATAGGCATTAATATTGCCTGAACCGCGGTCTTTTTCTTTTTCTATAAATTTATTCAGCTCACCAAGGGTCATGGTCTCGGCAGCATAGATTGTTGGGGTAAGGTCGTCCGGCTTAAAATTAAATTTAAACTTCTTTTCAGGAAAAGACTCCAGCTTATCGCCCATTGCACCTACAGTTCTTTTATTATATCCTGAGAGTGTATAAGTACTATCCTTTTCATTCCATCGGATAGAAGATGCGTTTATCTTGTATACCAGTTTATTGTCTTTAAAATTCTCAAGATTAAAGTTGTAACCCGTTTTATCGGTATAATTAAAATGGCTTACATAAATATACTCGTTATCGCTAATCTGCTTGTATACTTCGGTGCTTTGCCGTGTTTCGGGGTTATTTTTAAGGTAGGTGTACCTAAAATCGTTAAAACCTTTACTGGCAGCCGGTACAAAAAAGATACCCATTACCAAAGCCAGAACGCACACTATAGATGCCCCCATAATATAAGGCCTTAAAAACCTCATATACGAGATACCGGAGCCTAATATTGCGATGATCTCGGTATTATTGGCAAGTTTAGACGTAAACCATATTACCGAAAGGAACAGCATTATAGGGAAAAGCATATTGGCAAAATAGATGGTAAAGTCGCCATAATAGCCAGCAACCTTCATAAAAGGCACTTTTTTAGCCAATATCTTATTGATTTTTTCCGATACGTCAATCACTATACCGATAGGTATAAACATGATGAGCATTACAAAAAATGTGGCCAGGTAACGTTTTAAAATGTACCAGTCTATTATTTTCAAAGGATAAATGCTTTTAGGTTTATATACTTAAAGTCTTTGGCTCATATTCCTCACCATCATCTCTTTCCACTCACGGAAATCTCCTGCTAAGATATGCTTTCTTGCTTCACGAACCAACCACATATAAAAACCAAGGTTATGAATGGTAGCAATCTGTTTACCAAGAAACTCATCCGAAGCAAAAAGGTGCCTTAAATACGCCTTAGTATATTCGGTATCTACAAAAGTGATGCCCATTTCGTCTATCGGAGAGAAATCGTCTGCCCACTTTTTGTTTTTGATGTTAATGGTTCCGTTAGCCGTAAACAACATCCCGTTACGGGCATTACGCGTAGGCATAACACAGTCGAACATATCCACCCCAAGGGCAATATTTTCAAGGATGTTTATAGGCGTACCCACTCCCATAAGGTAACGTGGTTTGTCTTCCGGAAGAATGCTGCATACCACATCGGTCATTGCATACATCTCTTCAGCAGGTTCGCCAACAGAAAGACCTCCAATAGCATTACCTACAGCACCGGCATTGGCAATATATTCGGCAGATTGTGCCCTAAGGTCTTTATAAGTGCTTCCCTGAACGATTGGGAAGAACGCCTGAGTGTAATCGTATTTATACGGAACGTTTTCAAGATGCGTAATGCATCGGTCTAACCAGCGGTGCGTCATGTGCATTGAGCGTTTTGCATAACGGTAATCGCACGGATAAGGTGTACATTCGTCAAAAGCCATAATGATATCGGCACCAATGGTACGCTGAATTTCCATTACGCTCTCCGGCGAAAAGAAATGGTATGAACCATCAATATGCGATTTGAACTTAACCCCTTCTTCCTTAATTTTTCTGTTAGCCGAAAGTGAATATACCTGATACCCACCACTATCGGTAAGTATAGGTCGGTCCCAGTTCATAAACTTATGCAGTCCGCCTGCTTTTTCAAGGATTTCTGTACCCGGGCGAAGGTAAAGGTGATAGGTATTACCAAGAATAATATCAGGATTGATATCGTTCTTAAGTTCGCGCTGGTGCACGCCTTTTACAGTACCTGCCGTACCTACCGGCATAAATATAGGAGTTTCGATAACACCGTGATCGGTGGTTATGCTACCCGCTCTGGCTTTGCTTTGCGGGTCTTTAGTGATTAAGTCAAATTTCATGGCTCTCTTTTACAGCGTGCAAAGATACGTCTTTTACTTTTTAGTTTAAGGTTTAAAGTTTAAGGTTCTCACTCCTGCCTCCAGCCTTTTGCCTTTATGACTTTGCAACTGTTAACCGTATGTCAACACATATCTTATTCATATGACACCAAACAATATTGCACTTTCTGCTCACGAAATTCAATAGTTCTGTTTAATCCATTAAAAGCAACACAATTAACACTAAAACAAGTTACTCTTCCATTAATCTCTCATTTCATCATATGTTTCACATATGGAAAATGAAAGTGAAAATGAAAATGGAATTGTAGTTTGGGAATGAGGATGTAGTTGTAATTGAAGTTTTTGGAAAAACCTGTTGCTGAAAATACAACTTCAGTAAACAGCCAGATATCGGTTGTATCTTTGCTATGAAAAAGTTGATTTGGTTATTCGTTGATTTGGTTATTTGATGCTTCCAGTGCCGGACTTCGGACATTATAACTTTCAACATTACAACTTGTTTACCGCCCGGGGATTGAGATGGAGCGAAAAAAATGTTGATTCGGTTATTTGAAGCTTCGTGCATAAGACTTCCAACTTCGGACATCGGACTTTATGACTCTGCAACTTTTCACTACATTTGAGAATTCAATGCAAACAGAAATGAAAAACAAACTGACATTCGCCTTAGGCCTTATTCTCGCAGCCACTACACTTTTGGCTCAGACACCCGATAAAACAAAACTGGACAAGTACATGGACGCGCTTGAAGCCAACAACAAATACATGGGTAGCGTGGTGATTGCCAAAGACGGAAAAATTATTTACAGCCGTACGACAGGCTTTGCCGATGTAGAAAACAAAAAAAAGAATACTGCTGCCACAAAGTTCAGGATAGGGTCTATCTCTAAAATGTTTACTTCAACAATGATTTTTAAAGCTGTTGAAGAAAAGAAACTGAAGCTGACCGACAAGCTAGATTCTTATTACGCTAATATTCCTGAAGCTTCTAATATCACTATTGCACAGCTATTGAGTCACCGTTCAGGAATTCACAACTTCACTAACAGTCCGGGCTATCATTCATGGTCAGGAATCCCTCAAACGGAAGCTCAGATGATCGACATCATTACCCAGGGAGGAAGCGATTTTGAACCCGACACTAAAGCTGATTACAGTAATGCTAATTATGTACTGTTAAGCTACATTCTTGAAAAAACATACAAAAAGCCGTACAAGGAACTACTTTCTGAAAAAATAGTAAAACCTTTAAAGCTTACCAATACTTATCTCGGCGGAAAAATAAATCCTGCTGCCAATGAAGCATACTCTTATGGGTTCATGGCAAAATGGGAAAAAGATACAGAAACCGACATGTCCATACCGATAGGTGCAGGAGCCGTAGTATCTAACCCTACAGACCTTGCACAATTTATTGAAGCATTGTTTGCCGGAAAACTGGTTTCTAAGGCAAGCCTGGACCAGATGAAAACCCTGCGTGACGAATATGGCATGGGTATGTTCCGTTTTCCATTTGAGGACAAGAGCTCATTTGGTCACAGTGGTGGCATTGACGGGTTTACTTCGTTCCTTTCCTACTTTCCTAACGAAAAAGTAACCATCGCCATAACATCTAACGGCGCCAACATGAATACAAACGACCTGAGTATTAACCTGCTTAGCTGGGCTTTTGGCAAGCCGTTTGAGATTCCCGAATTTAAAACCTACAATTATACTCCCGAAGAACTCGACCAGCTGATAGGAATCTACACCAACACTCAAATGCCGGTAAGTTTTGTCATCAGCACTAACGGAAAAATACTTTCGGCACAAGCCAGCGGACAACAGTCATTTCCGCTGGAATCGGCAGAAAAGAATATATTCACCTTTCCATCTGCAGGCATTACCATTACATTTTACCCTGAAACCAAACGTTTTATTATAGAACAGGGAGGAGGTTCTTACACCTTCACAAAAAAAGAAGACTAACCCCGTGTAGTGCTTTTTTATAAAATGCTGAGATATTCCCGTAAAAATCATTGTTTTACGGGAATATTTTTATTTAACAATACCACTTTCATAACTTTTTGGAAATGTGGAATGTGCGGCTTCCTAAATCGAAATATCTGATTATCTTTGCACCAGTTTAACTTTAACAGATAAAATGAAGCCTAATACACAACAACTTAACGACTTAACGACTCAGGTAAGAAGGGATATCCTTCGTATGGTGCACGCGGTAAACTCAGGTCACCCTGGCGGATCGCTTGGCTGTACTGAATTTTTAGTAGCACTTTACCAGGTTTTAATGGACCGCAAAGAAGGTTTTGACATGGACGGTATCGGCGAAGATGTATTCTTCCTTTCAAACGGACACATCTCTCCTGTATTCTACAGTGTTCTTGCACGTAGCGGATACTTTCCGGTAGCTGAACTTGCAACTTTCCGCCTTCTTAACTCAAGGCTTCAGGGCCACCCTACTACTCACGAAGGTTTACCGGGTGTACGTATGGCTTCAGGATCTCTTGGACAGGGAATGAGCGTTGCGATAGGTGCAGCCCAGACTAAAAAACTTAATGGAGATAACCACATTGTGTATAGCCTTCATGGTGATGGCGAGCTTCAGGAAGGGCAAAACTGGGAAGCTATGATGTATGCTTCGGCTTACAAAGTAGACAACTACATTGCTACTATTGACGTTAACGGTAAACAAATTGACGGACCAACTGACGAAGTACTTAACATGGGTAGCCTTAGCGCTAAATTTGTTGCTTTCGGATGGGAAGTAGTAGAAATTCAGCAGGGTAACAACATCGAAGCCATTATCGCAGGTATGCTTGACGCTAAATCAAGAACAGGCAAAGGAAGACCGGTTTGTGTTCTTCTTCATACTGAAATGGGTAACGGTGTAGACTTTATGATGCATACGCACGCTTGGCACGGTAAAGCGCCAAATGATGAGCAGCTTCAGAAAGCGTTCGACCAGAATGCAGTAACCCTTGGTGATTATTAATAGATTTTAGATTTGAGATATAAGATTTGAGACCATAGATAATAGATGATAGACCTGAGAACTTTTCTCAATACTAAAATCCAGCTTCTCAATACTAAAATCTCACTACTCAATACTCGAAAAAGATGAAAAAATATACAAATACAGGAAGTAAAGATACCCGTTCTGGCTTTGGTGCGGGACTAACTGAACTTGGAAAAACAAATGAAAATGTAGTTGCCCTTTGTGCTGACCTTATCGGGTCGCTTAAAATGGACGACTTTAAAGCAAACCACCCTGAGCGTTTCTTTCAGGTAGGTATTGCTGAGGCAAACATGATTGGTATGGCTGCCGGTATGACTATAGGAGGAAAGATTCCTTTTACAGGAACTTTTGCTAACTTCTCTACAGGAAGGGTGTATGACCAAATCCGTCAGTCGGTTGCTTACTCTGACAAAAACGTAAAAATTTGTGCTTCTCACGCCGGTTTAACACTGGGTGAAGACGGTGCAACCCACCAGATACTGGAAGACATAGGTTTGATGAAAATGCTTCCGGGCATGACAGTAATCAACACTTGTGATTACAACCAGACAAAAGCGGCTACAATCGCTATCGCTGAGCACCACGGACCTGTTTACCTGCGTTTCGGACGTCCGTCTGTACCGAACTTCACTTCTGAGACAGGAGAGGATTTTGTTATCGGAAAAGCAATGCTGCTTAACGAAGGTACTGATGTTACTATCGTAGCTACCGGACACCTTGTATGGGAAGCCCTTGTTGCTGCCGAAGCTCTGGAAGCTAAAGGTATCTCTGCAGAGGTTATCAACATCCACACTATCAAACCGCTTGATGAAGAGGCTATCCTTAAATCAGTAGGTAAAACAGGATGTATCGTGACTGCTGAAGAGCATAACATCCTTGGCGGACTTGGAGAGAGCGTTGCACGTGTGCTTTCGCTTAGCAACCCTGCTCCACAGGAATTTGTAGCGGTTAATGACAGCTTTGGTGAATCAGGAACACCTGCCCAGCTTATGGAAAAATATAAGCTAAATAATGGCGCTATCGTTGAAGCTGCTGAAAAAGCAATAAACAGAAAGAAATAATTTTCTTTTACAGATATAAAGGAATCCCGTTCGAAAGAGCGGGATTTTTTGTTATCCCATACCCTCTTAATCCTTTCTGTAGAGACGTTGCATTGCAACGTCTTCCATAAAAACACACAACACATAAGACGTTGCAATACAACGTCTCTACCCAAAAGAATAAAACAAAAGCTCATAATATCCAATGAGATTTTTTGCTTTAGACATCTGTACACAAACCGCAAACTTAACCTGCATAACCTTACTTTAATATTTACATAATCTTTAAAATTGAGACTCATGTTATATTTGTAGCCCAATTTTAAAAATCCACTAATGAATGAAAAATTAATTGAGGTTTTTTCAATTTTTATAACATCTGACGATAAAATAAAAGCGGAGGAAAACTTTAATCTATTGATAAGCTACTTTACTGCTATCAATAAAGACACAACCCATTTTATCAGGCTGAAGGATACATTTTTTACTTATGATCCTTTCGAGATTATAGGGATTAAATCTGCCCTAAAACTTGAATTTGAAAACCTGAGCGGAATTAAATTACCTCTATAAACAACTTTTATAAATTGGCCAAAAAAGAAATACTGTTCATAAAATTCACAATTAACATCACAAAATTGTAAAAAAATAACACTTAATATTAACGAAAGAAAAACAACCTGCATTTCGTCTGATATTTTAACACTTTGTCGTTTTAAGCTTTTTTCTGACTAATAATTTTCGGTTATTTGAGTAACCAAAAATAAAAAATTAATTAGCTAAATCCCCTTACTCATGAAAACATTCCTAAAACATTACTACGCAGCTTTTGTACTTGTTCTGTTCCTTGCTGATTTTTGTCAGGCATAAACACAAGATACAATGCAGGGTTTAAAGAATTCTGCACAGACTGAAGTTTATATAAGTATAAAGAAATAAAAAATCCCATTAGCCAGGCTAATGGGATTTTTTATTAACATAAAGAGAATGCTTTTTAATTTGCAACTCCGCCTCTACAGGCATTGTCCATATATTTAGGCACACCTATTTCTCTTGTCGTATTAGAACATTTAAACTCGTCCTTAACACTACCATCTTCGTTTATCATTTCATCATAAGTATA
>QFQM01000438.1 GCA_003243255.1 Flavobacterium psychrophilum
AAAAGGAAGGGAAGCTAAAAGACCCGGACATCAAGGCTATGGAGCTAATCAACGCCCAACGCAGTCAGGAGCTGGCGCAATTAGGCGAAAATATTCGTGATGAGCGCGCTAAGTATTACCGGCTATTTAAGCAGTGGTTCAATGGAGAGATCAGATACCTTAATAAACTGGAGCCATACCTGCAGAAAATGGAAGGCGCTGGCAAACCGAAGAATGAAAAGCCAGCAGAGCCGGAAAAAGCGGTGGATTTGGCCAGCTTGCCCAACCAGTTTTGCCCGCGCATGGAAACATCAGTTGCCATCGAGCATTTTTCCAAGTTGGTCAAATATCCGTCCGGTAATGGCAAGCCATTTTTGACGGAAAGGCAACTTTCCGATTTCATCGGGGCCGCATTTTGTCACCTACCCGGAAAGCCCAAAATCAGGATCAACTGTCAGCGCGGTGAATATGGGAGGATCAGGGGGCTGTTTTACGATTTTTATAACATGGCCGTTCGGGAACTACACGAACCCACTCCCCAGTGTAAGCACAAATACGTGAATCTGCTCTGTGACCATTTTGAAGGATTTGAAGCCCGAAAGGTGAGCCAAAACTTCAGATCAGCACCTGGTTCCTGGAAGTAAATACATTTGTTTTACATCTTTAACAACCTTTCCAAAAGGCTCACTTTCCACCTGATCTTTGCTATAGAAAATAATATTATGGCAAATAAGGTAACAAAATGTAAGCTCCAGGTGCCCGGACTATTCCGGCTGGAGACCGAAAATATTCCATCAGGCACACTAATTGGTTTAGTAGCATTGGTGTTCATCTTTCTGATGTTCCTAATATGGTTCGTGGCCCGGTACGATAGCCGGCAGGAAAAAGATCCATCTCAGATTGATGTATCGGGGATATTTGCGCAGATAAGGGGCAATCCAACCGCCACAAATCGTAGTATAGGGTATAAAAAAAAGTAAGCCCCTAATTAGGGGCTTACCCGTCCTTCGCGGAACAATTTAATTTTCCAAATTTGCTGTCTTGCGCCATATGTAAAACTTGGAGTTGGATTACAGCTGTTCGATGCTGTTTAAATCCAATTTCAATTCCTTAGAGGTTCAATTAATGAGAAAATTGTTGACTTAGCGTCCTTTACAATTTTCTAAGGGAGCGCTATACAGCCAGCGCTTGGTTCTTTCAATTCCTTGATGGTTCAATTAAATTTTGAAGGTAAAATCTAAGTGGCACCTTCGCTGTATCATGATCAACTGCACCAAAGATAGAATTAAGTAGAATACATCCAAATTTAATATTCAATCTTGATCCATTCGATTCGGTAGTCCTTCAGGATGCCTTTAGGAATAATCATAGCAGCAGATGTCGGTGTTTCTGCCTGCGACCGTAATTCAGTCAACAATTCACAAATGGACGTGATTCAACTCCTTTCACGTAACATTTTATGTAATTCTTTAATGCTCAATGGTTGGGCGGTCTTCAAACTTCGTTATAGAACCGGCTGGCATGTCCGTTCCCGGACGTGTTTATCCATGGGCATAGGTAAGACTGGACCGAGGCTCGGAGAGGACTTACCTGTGCAGGCTTTTAATGAAGAATAACGTATGGTAATTAGAAGTGCCAAACGTTACGGGATTTATTTACATTGCAGCTACCCGACGGGGTAGCACAGCCCCTGCATTCTTGCAGGGGCTTTTCAATTTAATAGGTAAGATTTGCTCTGCCCCACCAATCACAATAAGAGTATTGTGTATTCGAACTAATTTGAGACAGACTTCTTGCCTGCGTTTATAGTTGTGGGGTTTCGTTATTACTTGGTAGGCTCTTCCTCCTTCGGGGATATGGGAACGGGGTTAGTTTCCTATAAAACTGATTTTGCGTGATGATCAGTGATTCTTGCGTGGCATTAACAGCAAGGAGGTCTATTACAACCCGGTTCTTTTGAGTAATGAGGCGTTGATATTTTTTCAGTAGATCTTCAAGGCCCTCAGCGCTGTTTTGAAAGGCAAATTTGGCATAAAGGTTCCTTCCTTTCTTTGAAAACAGCAACTGATTGTTACGCAGGTCATTTAAAAACAGGTCCTCCATCTTAATTCGAAGGAAGTGTGCAAGCATGGCTACTTCTAACAATGTAGGCTCTAATGTTCCATGGCACCATTCCTTAACAATGACCGGATCTTTATTTACTACTGCGGCCAATGCAGCGTATGTGTAGTCATTAATTTTGCGAAGAAATATCAAATTGGTACGAAAGAAGATTTCTGTAATCATAAGGTGTTTTATTGGATTTAGTTCTATAAATATTTTATTCCTGGAACTTCACTAATTCCCATAGGGCTAAATCCAAGCCACGGGCCAACCTCGTGAGCGAAGTGAAGGTGATGTTGAGCTTACCCTGTTCAATCTTTGAAATATCACAATTGTTGACGCCGCAGTTAACCTCCAGGTCAACCTGTGTTAGCCTTTTAGCTGTCCTCAATTGTTTGAGGTGATTGCCAAAAGCCTTTAAGACGTATTTGGGGTCCTCGTTCATTTATGATTGCAAACTCGTGCTAAATTTTAGATTGTTGTTTGGGGGGAACCCC
>QFQM01000439.1 GCA_003243255.1 Flavobacterium psychrophilum
AATATACCATAAGGCTATTTAAAGCAAAATCTGCTCTCGCCCTTCTTCACTTAGATTATATTATACAAACATAGGAGAAACAAAGGTTTATTTGTCTTATTAGAAATAGCCATCGCTTTGTTAAGGTCAGTATGCCATTCCGCTTCCTGAGCCTGAACAGCCATCATACTAAACGTTATAAAAAGGGTAAAGAATATTTTTTTCATATAATCTCCGTAATAAAATGTGCAACTAAAATAGTAAAAGAAATAATACACAAACAAAAAATCCTTTCCTCTTTTGGAAAGGATTTTAAATATTGTAAAAAAAATTACTTCGCTTTAAGAGCTTCCAAAAGTTGCTTTGGTGTCTGAAGCCCAACAATTGTATTGTTGACTACTCCTTTTTTATCGAACACTATCATTGATGGATAACCTTCAAGATTAAGCATTGCCGCGAACTCGTGCATGGCGTTCCTTCCCTTACGGTCAGGATTGTACTGCGGATTAGTATATTTTCTGCCCTGATAGGTCACCTCAGTGTTGCTTTCAGCATTGAATTTAACCGGATAGTAATTATCACTGATATACTTCACTACCTCAGGATCATGAAACGTATTCTTGTCAAGCATTTTGCATGGACCACACCAATCGGTGTAGACATCCATAAAGATGGGCTTAGCATTTTTCTTTTGTGCTGCAAGAGCCTCATCCATGCTCATCCATTTTATCTCCTGAGCCTGTGCTGTAAGTGCCCCAAGCGTTATAACAAGCGCTAAAAGTATTTTTTTCATAGTATATAAAGTTTGTACTTCCGATTTCAAAAACAGTGCCGAAATTATCGAACACCGTGCATCAGTCTTTTTATAAGCGGATTCATCGCAGCGATCAAAACACCAAGCCCAATTGGAATTACTGTAAAGATCAGGAAGAACGTACTTAATGAATATTGATTTGTTATGCTTTCAATCATTCCTCCCATTGATCCGGCAAGTTTGTTACCCATCGCAATGAACAGATAATATACACCAAACATAACACCAATCCATGCAGCAGGAACCAGCTTACTAACATAAGAAAGACCCACCGGAGAAACACACAATTCACCTAATGTATGGAACAGGTAAGCCAATATAAGCCAAACCATACTTACTCTTACCACATCAGCAGAGCCTGAAACGATAGAAGCCGAACCATATGCAAGGAAACCGAATCCTAAACCAAGAAGTACAAGTCCTAATCCGAACTTAACCGCTCCCGGAAGATTGTATTTACTCTCCCACCATTTTGAGAATAACGGTGCAAAAGCAATGATAAATAATGAGTTAAGAATACCAAACCATGTAGCAGGAACCTCTGCCTCATCAGATGAGAACTCTCTGTTTATTTTCCAAAGCACAATACCCCAAATCACTAAAAAGCTCAATGAAAGGATAATGTTACCCAATGAATATTTTTTAAATGTCTGACCAAACAATTTTACAAGCACATAGCTGATAATTGCTAAAGGTACAAGAGTAAGAATAGCATCAATAAACTTGAATGCGACACCTGAATTCCCTTCAAGAACCCTTTGGGTGTATCGCTCGGCAAAAATTGTCATTGAACCTCCGGCCTGCTCAAATGCAGCCCAAAAGAATACAGTAAATATCGAAAAGATGATTACTA
Organism: Flavobacterium psychrophilum; assembly: GCA_003243255.1. The sequence continues at coordinate 1,647 of QFQM01000439.1, forward strand.
CAATCAGTCTGTCGATGATTGTCTTTTTTGGAGTATTATCCACTTCCACCGGCTGTTTCAGTTCTTTTGCCTGTTTAGCCGAAAGGCCTACATTTCCAAATATTTTCTGTGTGAAATAAAACTGAAGCATACCGAGGAACATGAAAATACCTGCCAGACCGAAACCTAAGCTCCATGATACTTTCTCTCCGATGTAACCACAAAGAAGAATTCCTAAAAATGCTCCTGCATTTACACCCATGTAAAAAAGAGAATAAGCACCATCTTTTTTCTCAGGATGATCTTTATAAAGGTAACTGATCATTGAGGTCATGTTAGGCTTAAACAAACCATTACCTATTATAAGGCACCCAAGACCAATATACAAGAAAGTTTCTGTTTCTAAAGCCATTGATGCGTGACCAAGTGTCATGATAAAAGCACCTATAACAACAGCCCAACGATAACCTAAAAACCTGTCTGCAATAAAACCTCCTAATACAGGCGTAAGATAAACACCCATAGTATAGGTTCCATAAAGGCTCATAGCATCTTCAGTAGACCATTCCCAGCCACCTTTAGCATAGGTTGACACTAAAAACATGACCAAAATAGCACGCATTCCGTAATACGAAAAACGCTCCCACATTTCAGTAAAAAAAAGAACAAATAATCCGGCCGGATGGCCTAGTACGCTGGATTTAAAAAAATCCTGGTTTGAATTCTCTAACGACATTAATCTATATTTAATCTAAAAATTATTTTACATCCTGCATCAGCTTACGCACGAGCGGAGATATAGCAATAAGTACCACTCCTGCTATCAATGCATAAATTGCCAGTTGGTAATATCCATCGGTAAACGTAGCCAGCTTTTGCGGAAGGCTGTCATTTTCTCCACCCTCAGAAAGACCTGCCCCCAATATACCTGCAACATACTGTCCGTATGC
>QFQM01000440.1 GCA_003243255.1 Flavobacterium psychrophilum
ATACATCAGGAAAAATTACAACGCAGGGTTATTGGCTTGAGGGCAAAAAAGGATTGTAACGACTTAAATTATGTTATTTATGATCTGTGTAATTAAGACCTCTATAAAGACAAAAAAATTGGTTCAGCAACTAAATGGAGATTCAGCGGAGAGAGATCACTCATTTTCCTGTTAAGCTGACCACTCGCAATAATGATACCCAAAGAGTTATAATTTTTCCATAACGCGAAATGAAGTGGTCAGGTAGCGCAAAATCTCCCATCGACAAGCTCACTGTTGGTCGGATTCTTGAACTTCAAAGCGATATCCGATAGCAGCACTTTATGCCGGGGAAATATTCCGACACAGTACTGAAGCAGCGCAGGTACTTTCTGTTACTCCGCTGAGTTTCCAGCCACGCTGCCCCGACACATCCTGACAGGCGTTCACACCAATCACGCGACACGTCATAGGTCACGAAGGTATTTTGTGGGCTACGGTCGGAGGTTACGGAAGCAATGAATCTCAGTTTAATACGATCGGACGCATCGCTATTGATACCGATGGAAAACTTTATGCAACGGATATAATGAACAAAAGGGTACAAGTGATCGACCTCAAAGAGTTGCCTGAAAAAGATTAGCACCCTTTAACCATTTCATATACGCCAACGCTGCGCTTTTCAAAAATATCAGCCACCTCTTTGTCATCTCCTACCTACTGTGAAAGGATCATTCTTTTGGTGTCTATCTCTTTCCCGTCCGCGATCAGGCTATACAGATACATGCCAGGCATTAATTCACCACCTGTTATTTCAATACTTGCATGGCCACGGTTTGCTACCTTATATTCCCGCAAAAGAATTCCCTGCATATTGTAAACATAGACAGACGCCCGCTGAACAGGTTCTGGAAGGTAGAAGGTGATGGAAGTATTTTCCTGAAATGGATTAGGAGTATTTTGGTACAAAACTGCTCCGGAATTCAATAGAACTGCCGTTGAATTCTGCCTATTCCTACTCAGGGATTTTAACGAATCAATTTGCATCTGCTGCGATTTGATAGCCTCCACCAGAAAGGGAATGATCGCATCATAGTTCGCGAATTTATTTCCCAATTCGTCTGTAGCGACAGCTTCTGGAAGGATGGCCTCCAACTCACGCGGCATGAACCCAGTCGTTGGGACAGTGGTCTCTATGTTCTTTTGTGATTGCGTGGTTTTAGTTCGCGCTTGTGGATTGGGTTTCACCTCATAGCTGATACCGTTCAAGGCTGTTATTCTTTCCAGAGCGTTCTTGAGCGATGTTGCATTTTGCATATTGCTATTGTTGAGTGTTGTGTAAGCTGTTCCATTTCCGTCCAGGTACCACCGTTCGATCATGCCATCCTCATCGAGTACCTTAAGCAATCTTTCCTTATTTCCGGGACTCCATATCACGGCATAATCGCTACCGGCATAAAATCCACTGCTTTCGTCACCTTCACCAGACTCCAATATTACTCCAGGTGTTTCGCCAGGATTGAAATTAAAAGATTTGGCACCGCCAAAAGAACCGGTATACGCACTGCTCAATTTATTTAATTGTGTATTGATTAAAAGAGCACCATTGCTTGCGAAAATAGTTCCTTCAACATGTAACTTAAATAAAGGAGCAGAAACATTGATCCCTACGTTAACATCTCGACCGAGAACCATACTATTATCAGCCGTTACAACCGCATGTGCACCAATAGCGGATGCATTGAACAGGCCGCTGGTCCCAGAGGCAAAATGCCCGATGTAAGTATTCTTACTGCTGCTAACATTAAACCGTCCTGCGCCTTGTCCAATGTAAGTATTCTCTGTGCCTGTCATATTTGAAATTCCGGCTGACTGACCTACAAAAGTGTTGCCGCTTCCCACGGTATTTGATCTACCTGCATGTGCTCCAATAAATGTATTGAATCCTCCGCCAAGATTAGAAAAGCCAGATTGATAGCCACCGAACACATTCTCCGTTCCGGTATTTTTTGTTCCTGCATCAGGGCCAACGGATAATGAATTAAATCCTTTGTTATGCAAATAAGGTACGCCATCAATGCGATAAGCCTTCATTTCCAATTCTTCCGGATCGTTGTGAAAAAAAGTAGTTAACAAATTAATGTCATTGGTCACTTCTAATTGATATGAGGCAGAATTAGCACTCTCCGTATCGATGCGATAACCTCCGATAAGCATTTTTGCTCTGGGTTCAGATGGATACATTGACGCATTCCGTTCACTGAGAAAGCCACCGGGCTTTGTTTCAGTATAGTTAATTAACCATCCTGTGCTTCTTTGATAATTCGGAATGAGAGGAAGTTGGGCGTCAACGAAATGACTAATGAAAAATAAAACGCAAAGAATAATTTTTCTCATCGCTCTTGGGGTTATGTATTTTTAAGATTGAATGGGGAAGTGATTACAAGATTTCCCTGCTAAAACTTGCTTTCAGGTTGTGAAATTCTGCAACTATTCTCATATAGAAAATACCACGACTTAACCTTTTAGCAAACGGCAGATTGGGTTAGATTTTGACACCATTTATTTAGTACGTTGGTTAATTACCA
>QFQM01000441.1 GCA_003243255.1 Flavobacterium psychrophilum
TTGCCTACATCCTGGCCAATGCCCAGGTGTCCATGCTGTTCGTGGCACAGCAATCCACCTGGGACAAGATCTGCGCCACAGGCCAGGCCCTGCCCGCGCTGCGCAAGGTGGTCGTGGCGTCGGCCAAGCCGGCTTCCCGCGCCGCAGAGCCTGAAACCGAAGGCGATGCCGCTGCACTGGAGGCCCTGCGCCAGATCCCGGTACAGCCGCTGGCCCAATGGCTCGCTGAAGGCGGCGCAGTCCCCCTGCCTCCGCCTCCCTCTGCCGAGGACCTGGCCGCCGTGGTCTACACCTCGGGCACCACGGGCAAACCCAAGGGCGTGATGCTCACGCACCGCAACGTGGTCTCCAACGTGCAGGCCGTGATGCAGCGGCTGCAGCCTCGCAGCGACGATGTTTTCCTCTCCTTCCTGCCGCTGTCGCACACCTTCGAGCGCACGGCTGGCTACTACCTGGCGCTGGCCGTGGGCGCCTGCGTGGCCTATGCGCGCTCGGTGGCCCAGCTGGCCGAGGATCTCAAGACCCAGCGCCCCACGGTGCTGGTGTCCGTGCCACGCATCTACGAGCGCGTGCACGCCAAGGTCATGGAGACGCTGGCCCGTGCACCGCTCAAGGCCCAGCTGTTCGAGCTGGCCCAGGCCAGGGGCTGGCAGCGATTTTGTGAAACACAAGGCATTGCCGATGCGCAAGCGCCCCAGCCCGAAGTGCCGGGCTGGATGCAATGGCTGCCCTGGCCGGTGCTCAACCACCTGGTGGCCAAGCCGCTGCTGGCCCAGTTCGGTGGCCGTGTGCGCGTGGCCGTCAGTGGCGGCGCGCCGCTGTCGCCGACGATTGCGCGCTGTTTTCTGGGCTTGGGCCTGCCGCTGATCCAGGGCTATGGAATGACGGAAACCTCGCCCGTGGTCTGCGCCAACACGCTGGAGGACAACCACCCTGCCACCGTGGGCCACGCCTTGCCCGGCGTGGAGGTGCGGATTGGCGAGAACCGGGAACTGCAGGTGCGTGGCCCCTGCGTGATGCGCGGCTATTGGGAGCGCCCCGAAGACACCGCCAGGACCTTCACCGACGACGGCTGGCTGCGCACGGGCGACCAGGCAGTGATCGAGGACGGGCGCGTGCGCATACAGGGACGCATCAAGGAAATCATCGTCACCTCCACCGGCGAAAAGATTCCACCGGCCGACCTGGAGCTGGCCATTACCGGCGACCCGTTCTTCACCCAGGTCTTTGTCGTGGGCGAAGACCGCCCTTTCATCGCTGCCGTGGCCGTGATCGAACGCGGCGAATGGCAGGCCATGGCCCAGCGCCTGGGCCTTGATCCCGAAGACCCCAAGAGCCTGAACCACTCCGCCGCCGAACGCGAGGCACTGGCACGCATCGAAAAGCAGGTGGCCAGCTTTGCCCGCTATGCCGTGCCACGCGCCGTGCATCTGGAGCTGGAGCCCTGGACCATAGAAAACGGGCTGATGACGCCTACCCTCAAGCTCAAGCGCAACAACCTCATGACGCGGTTTGAGTCGCAGATCGCCGCCATGTACAGCAAGCCTGCCGAGCGCTGGCAAGGCCGCAACAGCGCGGGTTGACCCCCTGTTCCTGACAAGCAGCCGCCGCTCAAAACGGCGGCTTTTTCTATTGTTGATATGGGTTCAATTCATGTAAGTTACATTGAATTGATCAAAAAGAAAGGAAGAGCGCACTGCGCACGCTCTTCCCGGGTCTGCGTCAAGCAGCTGCCAGTGTCAGGCCAGGGCTCGCCATGCCGATCTCCTTCACCGAGCTGATCTGGAACGTGGCCACCGCCTGTGCCAGCACCCGCGCCTGCCGTTCCAGGCTGGCTGCAGCGGCTGCCGACTCTTCCACCAAGGCGGCATTCTGTTGCGTGACCTGGTCCATCTGGGAGACGGCCTGGGTGATCTGCCCCAGGCCACCGCTTTGCTCCACGCTGGAGGCAGAGATGGCCTCGATCAGCGATGCCACCTCGCTCACCTGGGCTTCAATGGCGTCCATGGCCTTGCCTGCTTCCCGGACCTGGTTGCCGCCTGTTCGCACCTTGTCGGTGGATGCCGTGATCAGTGCCTTGATCTCCCGCGCCGCTGCGGCGCTGCGCTGGGCCAGGGAGCGCACTTCCCCGGCAACCACGGCAAAGCCCCTGCCCTGCTCGCCTGCCCGCGCGGCCTCCACCGCTGCATTGAGCGCCAGGATATTGGTCTGGAAGGCAATGGAGTCGATCACGCCCGTGATCTCGGCAATCTTTCCACTGCTGGCCGAGATTTCGTCCATGGTGCCGATGACCCTGGCGACCGCGCCACCGCCCATGCCAGCCACCTCCTTGGCACGCACGGCCAGGGCGCTGGCCTGCCGCGCGTTCTCGGAGCTCTGGCCCACGTTGCCGGCCAGCTGCTCCATCGACGCCGCCGTTTCCTGCAGGCTGGAGGCCGTGGTCACCGACTCCACTCCGCGCCGCACATCGCCAACGATGTTTGCCAGCGACTCGCGCATGGCGCTCATGGAGCGCAGCAGGTCGCCGACCTCGTCACGCCCAGTGGCCTGGATTTCCGAAGCCAGGT
>QFQM01000076.1 GCA_003243255.1 Flavobacterium psychrophilum
ATTCTTCCTCCATTTAATACCGCTATCGTAAATGGTTTTAATTATTTGTTCAATGATAAAAAGAAGCTTGGTAGCTGGACGGAATATTTGAAAATGCGGGAAGTGATCCTGGATAAAAACAAGGAGTATAAGAATGAATTATCAAATGATCTGGGTGCCATTAGCGGATTATTGTTCGAAATAGGAATGCGCAATGTTATTATCGATGGACAAATTATCTCCGAAGAGGACAAGGCCAAGTTACTCAAACAATACGACAGGAGGCATAAAGAAGTATTGAGCGAAAAACATGAAGAGGATTTGCATACGGAAATGCAATATCATCTTTTGAAGATTGTCAAGGCCCTTGGCTATGATCCAATTGCAGCCAGCAACGACCGGGGCAAGTGTTACGGTGAGGTAAATTTTTCATTTATCAGCCTTGACGCTTTCCCTGATCTTCCGTTGGACAAAGACACCAAGAGCACGGTTCAGTTGATTGATGTGATCTGGTTTGAGAAAAAGTCAAACCGGGTGGTGTGCGCCTTCGAGGTTGAAAAGAGCACCTCTATTTACTCGGGGATTTTGCGTCTTTCGGACCTGGCTTTTTCATTGACCGATCACCAAAGTGCCTTGTTCATCATTATCCCCAATGAACGGGAAAAGGACGTTATCCTTCAGTTGAGCAGGCCATCTATTAGAAAAAGCGAGGTGGAAATCCGGTATATACTTTTCTCTGACCTGCGGGAGCATTGTGATGCTCTTTGCAAATTCGGAGACAGCCATAAAATCCTCGAAAAAATTGCGAAATCAACGGTATTTGGGCCTCAATAAGCTTTAGCTTATCAGCATTTTGCGACATTTTTTAGGTATTTTTGATTTATAAATAGAAAATGACTCCTGATTAAAGGGAAGATTGGAAATGTTGAGACGCCAATGGATATCGTATCTGTTCTTCATCGCTTTTGCGGTGTCACTGGCGCATAATATCCTGCCGCATACCCATACAAAAGAAGAGTCAAAAAAGTCGCCTTCTTCACACCACCATCATGGTGATCATCACGCGCATTCACACAAGGAAGGATCAAAGCCGGTCTTGCCAGTCTTTACACATTTCTCCAACGGGGATTTTATTGGTTCAGCAAAATATTCATTCCAGGAAAAGCAACATGCCCCGGTAGTTGTGTTCGAACAACCGATGATCATTTCAGTTGCGTTGCCGATCCTGGCATACCTTCCTTCACCAGTACCCCATGCGCGTGATCTGCCGCAGAAGTTTTTTCTTTCCATCCAATCATTACGAGCACCTCCCTATTTCCTTTCTTAAAAATCCAGAAAGAAATTCCGTCAAGGAATTGTATTCTCTTTATCTGGTAAAAATCCTATTGACTTTTTAGTAGTAAATCATGCCGGAGCAATTGAGTACCATGCTGGTCTCAAAAGTTTTACGGTAAAAAGAATTAAACATGAAAACAAGATTAGTGCTATTGATAGTACTTATGCTTTCTGCATTTATCCAGGCGGATGCGCACGAAGGACATAAGAAGAAAAAGCAGGACAGCACAGCAACACAATCTGAACACATTCAGGGCGACACCGTGCATCATCACGATGAGGCAATGGCAAGCAATCAATCAAAAGTCACGGCAGACCTGGATGATTTTCCTACACTTCATCCACTCATCGTACACTTTGCAATCGTGTTGATCATTGTAGCCGCGGCTATTCAACTGCTGAACTTGATTTTAATCAAGAAAGAAATTGCATGGATAATTGCAGTCATTCTTCTGATTGGTGTATTGGCGGCATGGATGGCCGGAAGGAATTTTCATCCACATACGCATGGAATTAGTGACCACGCTAAAATGGTATTGGAACAACACGATATGTGGGCAGCGTGGACAATTAATACGGGCATCATTGCACTGATTTTGCAGGTTGTGAATTTGTTTGTCTTCAAAACAAAACGTTGGGCGATGGTAATCATTATGCTCATCCTTGCTGTATCCGGATATAGCGTCTCCCGTGCAGGACACTATGGTGCGCAGTTAGTACATATTGAAGGGATTGGGCCGCAAGGTAAATACCTGGAGATGGAACATCACCATCATTAATCTTTACCCTTACAAACTTAAAACGAACAACTATGAAAAAATCAGTTTTAACAATGACCATCCTTATTGCAGGGATATTTGTATCCGCTTTATTGATTACCAGCTGCGGTAGCAAAAAAGAACAAAGCATGGAAGAAGACCACCATCATGCGGAAGGTGATACCACTGCCCACCATGATGATATGGAAATGGACTCAACGCAGATGGCGTACGCCTGCCCCATGCACCCTGAGGTAACCGGTAAAGCAGGAGACTCCTGCTCGAAGTGCGGAATGAAACTGGAAGCTGTAAAAGCAGACAGTACAAAAGCACCTGCCGAACATGAGCATTAAAAGAGTTGAACATGCGATAATTAAATGGTTAAAATGGGTGTTGCCAATATTGGTGACATCCACTTCCTCCTATGCTCAGCATCATGCTTTGCATAAAGAGAACGAACTTACTCATCATGGAAAACGAGTGGAGTATGACCTCTACATTGATCATATCGTGGTCAACTTTAGCGGTATAGAAAAAAAGGGATTAGCCATCAATGAGGGAATACCCGGTCCCGTACTTCATTTTAATGAAGGGGATACGGCAATTATCCGCGTTCATAACAAATTGAATGAAGAAACTTCCATACACTGGCATGGCCTCTTGCTCCCTAATGAACAGGATGGAGTTCCGTACTTAACAACGGCACCCATCAAAGCAAAAACAACACATACATTCACTTTTCCTCTTATTCAATCTGGAACTTACTGGTATCATTCACATACGATGCTACAAGAGCAATCCGGTATTTATGGTTCCATTGTTATTCATCCGAATAAAAAAGAAGACGGCAAGGAACACGTTGTTATGCTCAGCGATTGGACGGATGAAAATCCACATGAAGTATTACGCAATCTAAAACGTGGTGCTGACTGGTACGCCATCAAAAAAAATTCGGTGCAAAGTTATGCGGAAGCGATTGGCAAGGGTTATCTGAAAGACCGCATCAAGACCGAGTGGAATCGAATGCCAGCGATGGATATTTCAGATGTGTATTATAATCGTTTTCTGATCAATGGGAAAGCAGAGGAATCCTGGACCGAAGGAAAACCGGGAGAAACAATAAAGTTACGCATCATCAATGGTGCTGCGTCTTCTTATTTCTGGTTAAACTATGCTGGTGGAAAAATGAAGATTGTCGCTGCTGATGGTTTACCCGTGCAGCCTGTAGAGGTGGATAAAATACTTATTGCAATAGCGGAAACGTATGACATCGAAATAAAAATTCCGGACGATGGCATGGCGTACGAGTTTCGCGCCACTGCCCAGGATATTTCCGGTCATGCTTCATTGTTTTTGAGTGAAGGCATGAAGATGAAGGCGACCGACCTTCCCAAGTTTGACTACTTCAGTATGATGCGGGAAATGAATAACATGGACGACATGAAAGGTATGGATATGGGAAACATGAACATGCAGGATATGAAAGACATGGACATGACTAATAGGGACAGTACCAAAAAAAATACTATCCACATGGGTGAAATGAAAATGGACTCAACACAAATGAGCGACTCGTCTGCCATGAAGATGCCTATGGATACTACGATGAAAGAAATGGATATGTCTGACATGGGCAACATGAATACGAATGAAGAAGTAACCTTCAATTACGATATGTTGCGCGCAATTAACCCTACTACCTTAAAGGAGGGACCGCCCATGCGAGAAATCAAACTCAATCTTACTGGCAACATGATCCGGTATGTGTGGTCGTTCGATAATAAAACATTATCGCAATCTGACAAAATCCTGATCCGTAAAGGAGAGAACGTTCGCATGATACTCATCAACAATACCATGATGCGACATCCACTTCATTTACATGGTCACTTCTTCCGGTTTGTCAATGCACAAGGTGAATATTCTCCTATGAAGCACACCTTTGACATTGCACCCATGCAAACCGTGACGATAGAATTTTATGCCAATGAAGAAAAAGACTGGTTCTTTCATTGTCATATCCTGTATCACATGATGGCCGGTATGGCCAGAGTAGTGAGCTATGAAAATTCCCCAGCCAACACACAACTCACTCCTGACCAGCAAAAGAAGCTTTTTAAAGAGGATCGAAAAACATACGTATGGGGACAAACTAAAATAGCCAGTGATGCTGTATTCGGAAACATCAACCTATCAGGTAACAAGGGTATCCTGAGTTCTACTTACCGGGTAAGTTATAAAAGCAAGTACGAATTTCAGCCCGACTATCAGTACTTCCTTGATAAGCAACAATTTCTTTCAGCCTATATAGGTGCTGATATTCGCAATACATTTCAGGTAAGCGAAGGTAGTAAGAAAATAGATCGAAGAGTAGGCGTTATTGGGCTTCGCTACTTGCTGCCCATGTTTATACTATCTGAACTACGCGTGGATCATAAGGGGGAAGTTCGCTTCCAGCTTTCACGAAGCGATATACCGCTTACCAAACGGTTGAGATTAAGTCTGTCCGGCAACACTGATAAGGAATACAACATTGATTTTGATTACAATATTGGTAAGCGCTTTTATATTCATGCATCTTATGACTCAGATTATAAATATGGAGCGGGGCTGACTGTCCTTTGGTAACGGTAAATGAATTTAATAGAAAGGTGTGAGCATATAGTAAATAACTAAAACAACATAACTCATGATAGTATATATGACACCATCGGTTTATGGTCATCAAAAAATTAAAGTGTATCTATACCTGGTGCTTTTGATGGGGCTACTCGGATGTGCAGGCAAATCAACGGAGCAATCAACATCCAAAACAAAGGAGCTCAGCATTCAGGAAAAGATCAAGATCAAAGAACTGAGTGGGCAAGTCATCGATTTAAATGGATACAAGGGTAAAACGATTTTCATCAATTTTTGGGCAACATGGTGTGGGCCTTGCATCAAAGAGATGCCATCTATTGAAAGGGCAAAAAATGCTTTGAAAGAGAGTAAGATTGAGTTTCTCGTTGCTTCCAATGAAACTTTAGAACAGATCCAAAGTTTTACAATGAAGCGAAATCTTAATCTTCATTATGTGCAATTGCAAAATCTGGAAGAACTCGCCATCCCCGCTTTGCCCACAACCTATATCATAAGCCCCGCAGGTGAGTTGGTTTTCTCAGAGACCGGCTACCGCGAGTGGGATGAGGCTGCCAATATTGAATTACTAACCAAAATTATAAATAGCCATGAATAAATACCCCGTTATCATCCTGTCGCTTCTGTTAGTTGCCGGATGTAATGTTAAGAAAACCACTGAAGGTCCAATCATCACAACAATGGAATCGCCAGCAAAAGCCGGCAGTGGTGAACCTTATTTGTTCACCGATGAAAACGAGAAGGTGTACCTGTCATGGATCGAAAAAATGGAAGGCAAAAATGAATTTAAATTTTCAAGCCTTCAGACTGGTAAATGGTCGCAACCTGTTTTGATTGATTCGGGAAAAAATTGGTTTGTGAATTGGGCAGATTACCCAATGATTGCAACCAACGGAAATGATTTCATCGCGCATTACCTGGCAAAAAGCGGAGATGGCACTTATGCCTACGATGTAAAAATGACTTCTTCGTTGGATAAGGGCAATACATGGAATGCGTCCGGCACGCTCCATGACGATGGTAAAGAAGCAGAACATGGTTTTGTATCCATGCTCCCCTACAAAGAGAATTTCTTCATCGCCTGGCTGGATGGGAGAAACACGGTGATGGAAGGAATGGAAAATCACCAAGGACATCACGGCCAGATGAGTTTGCGCGCTGCCATTGTTGATAAAGAAGGTAAGAAAATAAACGAATGGGAATTGGACAATCGTACCTGTGATTGTTGCCAGACAAGTGCAGCCATTACAGCCAATGGCCCGGTAGTGGTGTACCGGGATCGTTCCGAAGATGAAATTCGTGATATGTCCATTGTACGACTGGTGAACAACGAGTGGACTCAGCCTGAAGTGATCTATCATGACAATTGGAAAATAGCAGGCTGTCCTGTTAACGGGCCTCGTGTAGTAGCCAATGGAAATTTAGTAGCAGTTGCCTGGTATACTGTTCCGGAAGGCAAGTCGAAAGTGAACGTTATTTTTTCGCATGATGGCGGAAAGTCATTTAATAATCCCGTGCAGGTGGATGAAGGCAGCGCCATTGGCAGGGTAGATATAGTTATGCTGGACGATGAAACGGTGATGGCCAGCTGGATGGAAGGCACTACTATCAAAGCGGCAAAAGTACATACCGATGGTACAAAGGATTCATCCATCATCATCGCCTCCTCATCTGAGTCAAGGTCGAGCGGGTTTCCCCAGATGACAAAATCAGGGAAGGAACTGTTCTTCGCCTGGACCGATGACAAGGATAAAGTGGTGAAAGTAGCAAGCTTAGTCTTTTAACAATCTCATTTAATGAATAGTAATAAATCCCCAAAGAATAGTAAGCACTGAAGAAAATGTCGCCCAGATTTAAAGTACGATTGAAACATCACTTCACGCTGTCGATTGTAACAGGTGTATTGCTGTTCTTATTCATCAGGTTAATTCCTGGTGATGATGTAAAATATCTATGGAGCATGGCAACCGGATATGTCGCGATCATTTTACTGGCGAGTACTTTACTGATCGGGCCTTTCAATGTTTATAAAAAAAGATTCAACCCGATATCGACTGATCTGAGACGCGATATCGGTATTTGGTGTGGCCTCATCGGACTGCTGCACATTGTGATCGGTATACAGGTACACATGGGTAATATCTGGTTATACTTTTTCAAAGCTGTTGAGGGAATAAACGGTTATCAACTTCGTGATGATGTTTTCGGCATAGCCAATTATACAGGCTTGCTGGCAGGCGTAATATTGCTTGTTCTCCTTTTCCTATCCAATGATTTTTCACTTCAATGGCTTAAAACCAAGCGATGGAAAACAATTCAACGCTGGACCTATATTTTGTTTGCCTTGGTGCTTACCCACGGCATCCTGTATCAGGTGATAGAAAAAAGGATGATCATAATCATTGTCCTCTTTGCTGGTATCATGATGCTTCCTGCCATAGCGCAGACTATTGGATTTCTAATTACTAAAAGTAAAAAAACGTAGAAGCAATGGAACATACACACGCACAACAATACACTTGCCCAATGCATCCGGAAGTGATCAAAGATGCACCTGGAAAATGTCCTCTTTGCGGAATGACATTGATACCACTTGCCGACAAAACGAAGCCAGACGAAGGGGGCTTACATGAAAAAACTCATCATGATCACGCTGCTATGAAGATGGACAAGTCAACTGCGATGCAGGAACATGAGCATAGCGATCATGGTAAAGGTGGCCACGCTCACCATACCGGTATGATTGATGACTTTAAAAAGCGCTTTTATAGTGTATTGATCTTAACAATACCGATCATGGCGTTGTCGCCAATGATACAGCACTGGCTGAGCATAAACTGGTCCTTTATCGGATCATCGTACCTGCTAATGGCATTGTCTACAGTCGTATACTTTTATGGTGGATGGCCGTTCCTGGTAGGACTCAAGGATGAACTGAAAGCAAAATCTCTTGGCATGATGACCTTAGTTGCCGTGGCAATCACGGTGGCTTATGCGTATAGTGTGGCAATCGTGTTCGGACTTCAGGGTATGGACTTCTTCTGGGAGTTGGCTACGCTGATCTTAATTATGTTGCTTGGCCATTGGATCGAAATGAAATCGATCATGGGTGCTTCACGTGAACTGGAATTGCTTGTACAGCTCATGCCCTCCGAAGCACATCTTGTGCAAGGCGATCAGGTCGTTGATGTGAAGACCGATTCACTGAAAGTTGGTGATATTATTTTAGTCAAACCGGGAGAAAAAATAGCGGCTGACGGGATCATCGCAGATGGGAGGAGCTTTCTGAATGAATCGATGTTGACAGGCGAATCAAAACCTGTCGAGAAAACTGACGGTGAAAAAGTCATTGCCGGTTCTATTAATGGAAATGGTTCACTCAAAGTAGAAGTGTCTCATGGAAGTAAAGATTCTTACCTAGCGCAGGTTATCAAGCTGGTGCAAGACGCGCAGGACAGTAAATCAAAAACACAACTACTGGCTGATAAAGCTGCGCAATGGCTAACCATCATCGCTCTTGCATCTGGTGCATTGACGTTTATCATTTGGTTAGCCATTGGTAAAGATTTAGCATTTGCCATGGAGCGCATGGTGACGGTAATTGTCATTTGTTGTCCTCACGCTTTAGGACTTGCTGTGCCTTTAGTCGTTGCCAGATCAACGGCTATTTCTGCGCAAAGCGGATTGTTGATTAAGAACAGGACAGCATTCGAGAACTCCCGCAAAATCACCACACTTGTTTTTGACAAGACAGGTACGCTCACGGTTGGAGAATTTAAAGTGGTGCGTTTTGAATCATTAGGAGAAAATATAGATCGCAATCAGGTGCTTTCATGGGCAGCAGCACTGGAGCAAAATTCGGAACACCCTATTGCCACGGGTATTACAAAGAAAGCACAGGAGTTGAACTTAAACTTACCTGTCATGCAGGGCTTCAGCGCGATTACCGGGACAGGCATACAAGCTACTATCGAAGGTAAATCCGTAAAGGTGGTAAGCCCCGGTTATTTAAAAGAAAATAATCTACAGACATCCATTACACCGTCAACGCAAGCGGAAACAGTAGTATATGTTTTACGCGATGAAATGGTAGCAGGGTTCATCGCACTGGCCGATGAAATCAGAAAAGAGTCTCCTCAGGCTATCAAAACACTTCGTGCCAACGGAATAAAAACCTTATTACTGACGGGTGATAATAAGGAAGTCGCCAGGCAGGTGAGTGAATCACTGGGCATGGATGGATTTATTGCCGAAGTGCTTCCACATCAAAAGCTGGAAAAGATTAAAGAGCTTCAGAGCAAAGGAGAATTTGTTGCCATGACAGGTGATGGCGTAAATGATGCTCCGGCTTTAGCCCAGGCTAACATTGGTATAGCCGTAGGTTCAGGTTCTGATATAGCAGCAGAAACGGCAGGCATTGTACTGGTCAATAGCAATCCGCAAGATGTTGTCAATCTCATCCTCTTTGGAAAAGCTACCTATCGAAAAATGATTCAGAACCTGGCTTGGGCTACGGGCTATAACATTATTGCCATGCCGTTGGCAGCAGGCATTCTTTATAATGTTGGAATCGTACTGAGTCCTGCTATTGGTGCTGTGCTGATGAGTGTCAGCACGGTTGTGGTTGCCATTAACGCGCGGCTTTTAAAAGTATAGAACTACACGAAACTGAAATAATAAAACAGATTTATTTATACATGAAAAGATTTAATATCCCTTCCATTTTCCTCGCCATGATAATCGGTTGCCCGGCAATAGCCCAGCTGAATTTACCTCATGCAAGTCCTGATGCGGAACTCAGGCAACAAGTAGGATTTACTGACGTAGTGATGAAATATTCCCGGCCGGGTGCAAAAGGCAGAAAGATCTTCGGCAACCTGGTTCCCTTTGGAGAACTCTGGAGAACCGGTGCCAGCGATGCAACTACCATTCATTTTTCAGATACCATACAATTGAATGGAAATAGTGTTCCGAAAGGAACCTATTCTCTTTTCACCATTCCCGACAAAGAAGAGTGGACGATCATTATCAACAAGGATACCGCCATGCATGGTGCATCCAATTATACCAAAGACCTTGACATTTTACGATTCAAGGTGAAGCCGGAAACTGCATCACACTTTTATGAAACCTTTACCATTGAGGTGAATGATATTATAAAAGAATCAGCCAGTATATACCTGGCCTGGGAGAACACGCAAGTGAAATTAAGGCTCAGGACAAATGCAGATGATAAAGTCATGGCTGAGATAAATGAACGCATCGTCAAAGGCAAAGAAGAAAAACCAAATCTTTATTATCAGGCCAGTTTATATTATTTCAACAATGAGAAGGATTTAAACACTGCGCTGGGTTGGATCAAGACAGCCAATAAGAAAGGCGATGAAGTCATGTACTTTCAGCTTCAGGCAAGGATAGAAGCAGCATTGGGTAATTATAGCCAGGCAATCAAATCGGCTGAGGCATCCTCCCGTTTAGCGAAAGAAAAGAAATTGGATCAGGTCATTACAGTGAATCAAAAATTGATTGATGAATGGAAAGGTAAATCTGTAACGAAATAAGAACGCGAATTTCATAATTCATTAAAGATGAACGTATGGTGATGAACATGCTAAAACACACGATACTAAGTGGACTGATATTTTTTGCATCAGGGGTACAGGCGCAAAAAATAGAAATCAATACTGTTGAAAGTTCGGTAAACTGGACAGGTAAGAAACTCACCGGAGAACATACAGGTACTCTTTCATTTGTGAAGGGAGAAATAGTGCTGAATAAAAAGAAACTTACCGGGGGCGTTTTTGAAATTGACATGAACAGCATTACCTGTACAGACATTCAGGATAAAAAATCCAATGTCCGGCTGATCGATCATTTAAAATCAGATGATTTTTTCTCAGTTCGAACCAATCCTATAAGCCGCTTAGAGATCACCAAAGTTCAGCAGCTTCGGGGTGATGAGTATAGTATTACCGGTAAGCTGACGATCAAAGGCACTACACAAGCAATTACGTTTCCTGCGACAGTGAATGTAACTGGGGGGCTTGTAACAGCCAGGGCCCATCTGACTTTCGACAGGAGTAAGTACAATATCAAGTTCGGTTCCAATTCATTCTTTGAAAATCTTGGAGACGAAATGATCTACGATGACATTGATCTGGTGATTCAATTGACCGGACAAGTACCTGTGCGCAATTAACATTCTAATATTTTCAGACATGAGTGTACGTGATTAGACAACGAAGGCGATGCTAGCGAAGAATACGGTAACACAATCTTTACTCATCTATAGCGACATGGTCGTATTCGGAGGAACGAACATCCGTACAAAACCGCATGCGCATCATGCACTGGAAATAGTCCTAGCAAAAGATTTATCAATGACTGTCATTCATCAGGCTAAACATTACACCGCCAGAGGCATAATTTTAAAGGCGGACGTGATGCATCAAACCTACGGAGAAGGTGCTGCAATATTTCTTTATTTCGATCCGGAAAGTTCGTTTGCAAGTCAGTTTAATATACTTCTTCGAGGTGAAGGTATTTTGATATTGGAAGATGAAGTGTCATTGAAACTTATAGATTTTTTGGGAAAGGGAATGCGCGAGAACGTTTTAGAGTCTGCCATTAAGGAATATTTGCTGGAAACCTTTTTTACTCATCATCCTCTCTATTCCTTCAATCCCATCGTGGATGAGCGAATTACTAAATTGATTGGCTTCATTAAAATAAATTTGGTAGGGACCCTTACCATGAAAAAATTAACAGAAGAAGTGTGTCTTTCGGAAAGCAGACTTTTTCACCTGTTTAAAACTGAGATCGGTATCCCCATTAGAAAATATATTTTATGGTGTCGCATCCGTAAGGCACTTCAACTGGTTATTGACGGCAATAGTCTGACGCAAGCTGCACAGGTATCCGGGTTTGCTGACGTAGCCCACCTCAATAGAACGTTTGTATCTTTTTTTGGAATAAGTCCATCGCATGTTTTAAAGAGTACGCTATAAAGATTAGTGTTTGATATGATTGCTGTGAGTACGGTGGTCATCGAACGCACCGGGAGGTTCGCGATAAAGCATAAGAAACACTGCACACAGGATAAGTAAGACAGGCCATCCTATAGAAAGCCAGCGATAACGGTTTGCGAAAAAAGTGTTGAGGGTAAAAGCCAACGAAACCAGGATAAGAATTATGCCTAAATACTTATGAATGCGTTGCGCCCATTCTATTGCTTCGCTGCTTCCATGCTGCTCATGTACTAAAAATAATATTCCGATTATCAAGATCGCCAGGGGCCACCCATAACGCAAGACTGGAATGTTCTTTACCTGGGAAAGAATTTGGGCGCAACCTGCCAGACTCAATAAGAGTGCTATTAGCAAATGCTGACGCTGTTGTGGGTCTTTAAGAACCAGCGACCAGACCAAAGGCAATTTTGCAATTCCATGATGGAGCAGTAAATAACTGATCAAAAAAATGCCTGCCGCAAGAACAATGCTTTGCCAGAGCACCATCGAATTTTTTATTGTTCCGAAAGCCTGTAACAAAGCAATAATTCCAATGAGTCCAAATAAACCCCCTTCAATCCAGTGGCCTAAATTCGACAACTGTCGCATTTCTTCCACAGTATGCAAGGCAGACCAGTCAACACCTTGATGTTTATCCATCTTTTTTTTCTGTTTAATTGTTTTTAACAAACCTAATGGGACAAATCGAAAGTTTAATTGAAGGATTCTACTGTCGCCTTGAACGATCCTGCTTTTATTATAAAAGCCCTTCGTTCCTTCCAAAAATGGCACAATAGTTTAAGTGGAGTTAATAAAAACACCAGATTTTCCACTCAAAAAATGACTTATGAAACTGACTAAATGTATACCAGCCGCACTGCTTATTTTATTGATTGCCTCAGCCTGTAAAGACGATGATAACAGTTTGAAGGTACAAGCTCACAATGATAATGAGATGATGTCCATTATGCACGCTATGTCCACCGAAATGGATGCCATGCAAATGACAGGAGATGCAGACGATGACTTCGCTACAATGATGATCATGCATCATACTGGTGCAATTAACATGGCTAACAAGGAACTGGAGAAAGGTGACGTGGCGGAACTAAAGACAATGGCTCAAACCATGATTGACATGCAGAAGGCAGAAATTCAGGAATTACAGACATTCCTCAATAGCCATATCCCTGAAAGTTCGGATACCGGTATGCAATGGGGAATGGAAGCAGATGCTGCCATGGCTAACATGAAAAATGATGCCGACCTGCAAGTGATAACAGGAGACACTGACAATGATTTTGCTGCGTTAATGATTCAACATCATAGAAGCGCAACGGAGATGGCACAATCACTTCTTCATCATGGTCACCATGATGAACTCAAAACGATGGCCAATAAAATGATTGAAGATCAAAATATGGAAATCCAGAAACTTCAGGAGTGGTTATTAAAAAATAAGTCTTACTAATTATTTTGAAAATGGAACACCACACGTCTGAACACAATAAGCATTATAGGTCCCTCGCATTTATGATTGTGTTGTCTTTCATTTCGATGTACATATTAATGTATTCAATGGTCAATTCGTTGTCTAATGTAATCCCAAATGTCAATCAATTCTACATGGCGGCACTAATGACAATGCCGATGGTAATTATTGAAATTTTGCTAATGCGTTCAATGTACATGAACCGAAAATGGAACGTTGCTATTTTATTGTTGGGTGCCGTTGGGTTGATTGCTTTTTTTATGCTTATTCAGCAACAGGCTTCTGTAAACGACAAGCAATTTTTAAAGTCCATGATTCCACATCATGGTGCAGCAATTCTCATGGCAAAAGAAGCAGCTATTCAAGACCCCGAAATCAAAGCACTCTGCGAAAAGATAATTCGGGACCAGCAATCAGAAATAGATCAGATGAAAGCCAAACTGAAAGAGCTAGATAATAAATGACTATAGTAGAATCACCTAATAAAGTAAAACTAAATTCAAAAATATGGCACATCAAAATAATAAATCATTAATTGAGTCGCTCAACAATTGCGCGATCGAATGTAATCATTGCGCGACCGCTTGCCTTGATGAGCAGGACGTTAAAATGTTATCAACATGTATTAAGCTCGACATAGACTGTGCAGCTATTTGCCAGCTAACGGCTTCACTCATCGCAAGGAGTTCGGAACATGGGCTTCATTTGCTAAAAGAATGCGCTGAAATTTGTGACGCTTGCGCGGAAGAATGTGAAAAGCACGCACAACACATGGAGCATTGCAAAGCCTGTGCAGAGGAATGTCGCAGATGCGCTGAGGAATGCCGCGCGGTAACAGAACACGTATAAACGAATCTAAATCTAACGACCCTTGCAGCAGCACTGCAAGGGTCTATTTATTATGAGAAAATTATTCTACCTGATGGGCTGCCTCCTGCTTTCCGGCATTGTGTTCGCACAGCACGAGCACCATAATCCTGCACCGACAAACACCAAAAAAAAATCGGACAAGGCTGCTCAGAAAAAAATGGATCATGGAGAAATGGAAGCCGATACCATGAAGATGACTGATAGTACGATGAATCAGGACATGGATTCAAGTATGGTGCCGATGTCTCATTCTTTTTCTCTTAACCTGCCGATGAACCGTAATGGTTCAGGAACGGGCTGGCTTCCGGATGCTTCTCCGATGTATGGATATATGCTCCATTCCAAAAAGTGGATGTATATGATCCACGGGAACATAGCCATTCGCTACAACAATCAGGATGTTGGAAACAAGGGTGTTCGAGGAAATACAAAAGTAGATGCGCCTAATTGGTTTATGCTTATGGGTCAGCGTAGAGTCGGCATGAAGGGATTGTTCCACTTCAACACGATGTTTTCATTGGATGCTATATTTGGAGCAAACGGTTATCCGCTGCTATTTCAAACTGGGGAAGCGTATAAAGGTCAACCCCTTGTTGACAGGCAACATCCGCACGATCTGTTCTCTGAATTATCTGTTGCCTATACACAGTCTCTCACTAAGGATATCGATGCCTTTGTTTATTTTGGTCTGCCAGGCGAACCTGCAATCGGTCCGGTTGCCTTTATGCATCGACCTTCGTCCATGAATAATCCGGATGCCGCGCTAGGCCATCATTGGCAGGATGCAACGCATATCACTTTTGGTGTAGCGACTGTTGGCTTTCGATATAAGATATTTAAACTGGATGGTTCACTATTCACTGGAAGAGAGCCTAATGAACAACGCTACAATTTTGATAAACCCAAATTTGATTCCTATTCTTATCGTCTGACTGCCAATCCATCGCGCTATCTATCACTTCAGGTATCACAGGCGTTTATTAAAAGTCCGGAAGAGTTGAATCCAAACGAAGATATTTGGAGAACAACCGCTTCTATAAATCATTCATTACCTCTAACGGGCGAGAATCGTTATCTCACCTCAGCTGCGATATGGGGATACAACGATAGTGGAAATAATCACCAGGAGAATTCATTTACAGTTGAGTCCAATCTACAACTGGACAGATTTGCTGTGTATGGCAGATACGAATACATCGAAAAATCAGCCGCTGAACTTCAACTCGATGAATTCAACGAGGATCAGATTTTTAATGTGAATGCGGCAACGTTGGGAATAAATTATACTATTCTTCGGAAGATAAAGACTAATTTTTCTATCGGTGCGCAAGCAACTTTATTTAAAGCAAACAATATATTAAATCCCATCTACGGAAAAAATCCATACGCTGCTGAAGTATATATGCGCATCAGTCCAACGCTTATGAAGATGCCGATGATGAAAATGTCCAACAAATCCCGCATGTAATTTTTACACTGCTATTAGTCCCATTGCACCGTTCAGCCAAAGGTAGGCCTGTTTCAGGTTCGTTGTCAAGGGCATGGCAAGTGACGATGTAAGGTTCATTTGATATTGGTATCGTCACCCTTGACAACGAACCTGAAACAAGCTCAATTGGCGGCTTATCGGTTAAAAATGGTCGGGTGTGATTATTTTGAAAATACGTTCTCGCTGATCATCCGGTTGTGGTCATATGCGTCAGCATTGTTATTTATACCTGCCGATTTCATGACTGTTGCATTGTTTCATTTGCTTTCCATGTAAAGATTAATTACGGTAAAAGTAGCATGGAATGATTCTGCACGCGTCAAAAGACTACGGCATAAACGGTCCCCCCTTCCAGCTCTCGCTTTCAGGTACCCCCAATTATTCCGTTTCCTTATTGTCGCTGCGAACATCCATGCTAAAGACGATGACCATAATTAATCCTTACAATTATGGAAAGCATAAATGAAAAGAAACAATGGCAAGTAGCAGAAATCCAGCTCTCGTACAAGTCCAATGTAAAGCCTTCACAACGTCCGAAGATTTCAAGGTCCAGGGATGCCTTCGAAGTTTTGAAAAGTTCGTGGAACGAATCCACCATTGACTTGTTTGAAGAATTCAAAGTGATGTTTACCAATCGCGCTAACAAAGTTCTTGGCATCATGGAAGTGTCAACCGGAGGAATTTCCGGAACCGTTGCTGATCCCCGATTAATATTTATCGCAGCACTCAAAGCAGGTGCTTCAGGAATGATCGTATCGCATAATCATCCTTCTGGAAACGTTACCCCAAGTCAGGCGGATATTCAACTAACACAAAAATTAAAAGAAGGTGGCAAGCTCCTGGAAATACAATTGCTTGATCACATTATCATGACCAGTGAAAGTTATTATTCATTTGCAGATGAGGGGATTTTATAATCCCTTCATTTAAATATTAGTTCTAACCCGTGAGACCTTCATAACTGTCCAAAACGAAGTATTTTACAAGGAGACAGTTTCTTAATTCAGATTAATTTGCGTAATTAAGATAGTCAAAATATCACCTTAAAACGGAAGTGGGGTATGAATATATGCTTGCAATAATGCTCCTCATACCAACAATTTTGATTGCCCAAAGCAAGACAGTGTATGGCTTCCATTCAAACCATTCATTGGAAAGTGGGTGGGCGAGTCCGATGGGCAGCCTGGAAAAGGCAAATATCAACGAAACTATGAGATCGTGTTAAACAAGAAATTTATCGAGGTGAAAAATAAATCAACTTATCCACCTTCGTCACATAATCCAAAGGGCGAAGTGCATGAAGATCATGGCTTCATCAGCTACGATAAGGCCAGAAAGACGTTCGTTTTTCGGCAATTTCATATTGAATGTTTTGTCAATCAATATAAAATGGAATCGATATCACCTGATAAAAGAACGATCATCTTTGTTTCCGAGAGCATTGAAAATATTCCGGAGGGATATTGTGCCAAAGAAACCTACCGAATCGTAAGTGATAATAAAATAACTGAAACCTTCGAACTGGCCGAACCTGGAAAAAATTTTGAAGTGTACTCGAAAGCAACCCTGAGAAGATTAAAGTAATTATGTCTATGGAGACCTCAAAGGAGCACTGGGAAAAAATATACGCTACAAAAGATAGCAACGAAGTAAGTTGGACGCAGGAAATCCCTGTAACATCCCTGGCTTTCGTTCATGCATTTAACGTGTCAAAAGATGCTGCAATCATTGATGTGGGCGGTGGCGAAAGTAAATTCGTTGACTTTCTACTTGACGAGGGGTTTACGAATATAACGGTACTCGACATTTCAGAACAGGCGCTCATTAAAACACAAACCAGGCTTGGAGAAAGGGCATTGAAAGTAAAATGGATTGTCTCCTATGTTACAGAATTCAGATCACTTCAGAAGTTCGATGTCTGGCATGATCGTGCCACATTTCATTTCTTGACTACGAACGAGCAAATTGAAAAGTATGTAGAACTCGCGGCACGTTATGTCAGTCCCAAAGGTTTCATGGCGATAGGTACTTTTTCTGAGAATGGTCCAACCAAATGTAGTGGTCTGGAGATTAAACAATATTCTGAAAGCCAACTTGAGAAAACGCTTACCTACTATTTTAGAAAAATACATTGCGTTACCGAGAATCACATCACTCCCTTTCATACCGTTCAGAATTTTTTGTTTTGTAGTTTTAGAAGAGCTGCGTAGTGCTGTTTGTAGATGAAACTACAATGCTTTTTAGGTGAAAAGCTTATCCTCTTTTAGATTGAAAAGATAGGGATCACCTGCATTATATCGAATATGATAATCGCAGGTATAACACTTTACCCACTCGATATGCTTTTTACTTCCGGGATTAAAAATGTCGTCAATCGTTTCACGATATACCACCATTGATTCTTCTCCACAGCAAATGCATTTGGAAACCTGTATAGCGTGGGGATGTTCGTTCTTTTCCACGCTGGCGAATCTGCGGCCTCTTCCTTTCGGGTCTTTGTAATTATATTCGTAGGTCGCCTGAGTATTATTCCGCATGTACAAATTCATATTCAGGTTAGCCCGGCCTAGTTCCTTCAGATGTCCAATAAACAGAAGGGTCTGAACGGTGTCTTGCATTTCCTGTGGGTCGTGTAGTTGATTGAATTCAAATCGAATACTGGTTAACTCTTTAATGAGATCGATATGTGTAAGTGTAGTAAAATAAAACATTGACTCCGCCAGCGTATCCTTTTCCGCTCGGATAATTTCTGCGATGATGGGAATCAAGTGTTGTGTTACGAAATAATCCAACATCCATAGGGAGGGTAATTTATTTCCATTGTGAAGGATGCGATCGCGATACCAGTTGAGAAGTTCCAATGAAGCTTGATGATCGGATGAGTCGAGGAAAATATGTTTGCTCAGGATAACGGAAAAAGCGGTCACAATAGGGTCACTCAATCCTTGTTTGTGTAAATCGATAAGGCCATAAAATCGCGTTAATGTCTCTCGGAAAGGAATGGTGAATGGCTTGCCATCCATAGCCAAGGGCTCAAAAGTTCTTGCGTTTATCTCTGCTATGAGTTTGTCAATCGGCAGCTTACCTTTCTTACGCGTATAGGTCAGATTTTCGTTGGTCATCCATAATAGGTTTTTGAGAAAGAGTTCGAAAAACCGTTCGAAAGCGACAATGGCCAGCACGGTATTTTCTTCATCGAGAAAATCATGCTTAGTCGCCCTGAGTGGGTGCATGGAAAGACCTTCGGCATAGAAGTTATAAGAAGCGTTCTGTGTGTTGAACGTATTGAAATAAAATTCAAAGGCATTACGCAGCGAATCAAAATAATGGGGAGGCACTCTCCGGTAATTATCATGGTCAGCGATGGTAACGTCATTTTGTTCGGCTAAATTGCGCAGTGTTTCTAAGTCCATATTTTTAGTTCTCGATGATTCTATTGGTACTGTCAATCCCAGGAGTTCAAAAAGGTCCGTCCTAATTGCAACAAAAAGATCTTCTCTTAGTTTAAGAGGTTCCATAAATCAAAGTTCAAATTTTCTTCATCTTTTAGATTTTGGATAAATCCAATTTACAGAAATAATCGGCCCTCAGAAGGGATCACATTTGACTCATTTTGACTATCTTTGAGATAAGAAAATTGTTCTTTAAAATCGTGCAAACTCAATCAAATTGTATGGGACCAACTCGGTGACCTATAGCAGTATGATTTTTATAAAATATTGATCCTGAACGGATTAATAACTTAAAATAACTCCCAGCAGGATCACAAGTTGTCCCAGCGGGATCACAATGAATGGCCAAGGAAATACTTCCTTGGCCATTTTTGTTCTAGCCATCACGGCATCAATCACGGGAAATATAGGTTGGATGGGGTCTGAAAGGGTAAAAATTATTCCCAAAGGGTATGGGTGCCGTGACGGACCTCCTGAAAAATGACACTCGATTTTCATAAGTTTGATTAACACTTTAATATTATGAATGACGAGTACAAATTGACTTCCCATGACGGAGAAACCCTTAGTCACCTTAATGAACTTGTGCTGTCTTTATATGGACAAGCTCTTCTTCTATTTGACAATTATCATCTCGTAAACAGGACTCACGAAAAATTCATTACGCTAAATGGCGATTTTATAGTCGAACTTTTCAGCGACTACCATATAGTATTCTGGTCTGGAAATGCCATTGTATTTTCAATTGACGGCACAGCAAGTAAAGTTAAACCAAAGCTTGACTTTGAAGGGACAGAAGATGACCTCAACGTGCTCGCCAATGTCGTTGATAAATTGTTAACAGAAATTGGCGACAAGTATGAGGCAGAATCAAGGACTGTACAGAAAAAATCATTTGAAGTAATATCTGCACTAGTTCAGAAGTATAGAGATCAGGATTGATCGACATGCTAACTGCTTTTTGCAGAATTAATACTAAATTTCGATGAGCCCAATCTTGTCGACCTTTTTTTAAGGATGATGAGGGATGGGTTTTTGTATTTTTTAAGATCAAAATGAACCATTCCCAACACAACAAAATAGTAAACTTCATCTGGGGTATTGCCGATGATGTATTAAGAGATGTCTTCGTCCGTGGAAAATACAGAGATGTTATTCTTCCGTTTACAGTTCTAAGAAGGCTTGACGTACTACTTGAGAAATCAAAAGAGAAAGTTCTTGAGAATAATAAGTTTTTGATAAAGAGTAAGATTGATGACAAGTCTGTCTTAACTAAATTTTCAGGGTTCCCATTTTATAATACATCCCCCTATACTATGGGAGCGAATGGTCCCGAGGATGCTAAGTTTAAATATGTTGCTCTAACCTCTGACCCCGATCGAATTGATAGCAATCTCGAAAGTTACTTGGATGGATTTAGCCCCAACGTTCAAGAGATTATTAGCAAATTTAAAATCAGAAATCAGTTAGAGACAATACGCGAAGCAGGTGTCACCTATGATTTGATTGAAAAACTTGTCTCCAAAGAAATCAATCTTAGCCCAAATGACATCATAAACTCAAAGGGTGAAAAATTACCAGGACTCTCAAATCTTGGAATGGGTTATGTTTTCGAGGAACTAATCAGAAAATTCAATGAAGAGAATAA
>QFQM01000442.1 GCA_003243255.1 Flavobacterium psychrophilum
CTGGAGAAAGGGTCATTCTGAGAATGAAGATTCCGACGTTACTAACTGAGTGTTGTATCTAATCGTGGGGGCAGGTCAATACACCTAAAAATAAAGTCAAGGTGATATGAAATACAACTCCTTGATTAATATATAATCTTTTACCCTTCAGTAATAAAATTAAAATAGAATCGATTAAAATCAATATACTTATAGTTGTGATTAATAAGATTCTCGAATGCCAGTCCGTAAAATTAATATAGTAATTTATTAATATCCCTCCCCTGAAGATCCAACTAAGGATCAAAAAAAACCATCCATTCATTTTTCACCTTTTTTTTAATAAACGTATGGTAACAACTATCCTTTTTTAAAAAATTGTCAATGCTTAAGTTCATATATATTGAAATATAAACGTTAGAAATATGACCTCACCACAATATAAAGTTATTAGATGTTTGTTTTACTTAATCATAAAATAAGCAAGGGCTAACTCATCGAAGCGCTACGCTGCTTCTTCGAGTTCCCCTTGTTTTTCCGCCCTTCGGTTGGAAAAAATTAAAAGCAAAATCAAGATACTGCATTGACATTATTCACATCTATCATATAAATAAATTAAGCATAAGGAATATGCTTTTATTTAATTATATGAAAAGGAGTTCATATGGTCGAAAGTAATACTTTTAATAAGATCGTTGTAAGTAAGCATTCCCGTAATGGAAGCGTTAACGAAGCGAAGCTCTCACACAACCAGCTTCGTTCTCATTGCATTAGTGTCAGATTAAATGATGAAGAGCTAACGCTTCTCAATGAGAAACGAGGCCGTCATCATAAAGGCGAGTGGCTTCGCTTATCTTTACTTAATAAACTTCCTGCTGTCATTCCAGCCATCAATTTTGAAGCCTGGAAAACCCTTGGTGAGATTTCGCAGAAGCTAAACAAGCTTGTGGCTCATCTTGATAGCAAGAGCTATGAAAGCTCTCTGACGCAAACTGAACTCTTCGCCGTAAAGCGTCAGGTCTCAGAGCTTCGCTTGCATTTAATTACCGCTGACCTGTGGAGAGCTTCCCATGAAGGGAATGCAAAAAATCCGCAGGGGTAAGAGCTTCGCAGGGGTCGTGCTTTACGCATTAAAACCAGCTTCTCATCATAAAAAAGATCCGATAGTAATTGGCGGGAACATGGATGGAAGCGATGTCGGAGAGTTGATTGCAGAATTCAATGCGACTAAAGCGCTTCGTCCAGAAGTCGTTAAAGCGGTATGGCACAATTCGCTTCGTTTGCCTAAAAACGAGGCATTGACTGATGCTCAGTGGTCTGAAATAGCAGATGATTACATGTCTCGCATGGGCTTCTCTGAAACGCATCTCAGATGCTACGTCCTACATGACGACAAAGATGGCCAGCACATCCATATCATCGCCAGCAGAGTGTCTCTTGATGCCGGAAAGCTCTACCTCGGCAGGAATGAGAACCTGGCAAGCACGAGAATAATTCAGCAACTTGAAAGAGATTACAATCTGACAAGAACCAAAGGACCGAAAGCATCTCCAGCAGCGCCCTCACCTGAACCGAAGCTCAAAAAATCCCGTAATGAGATGATGATAGAAAAGAGAACTGGTGAGCTATGCCCAAAAGGAATCATCCAAAACGCCCTTAACGAACTGCTTGATACCAGGCAATCGATTACCGACTTCGTGCAACAGCTTGTGGCACAAAATATCAGGCCAATCCCTAACATTGCCTCTACTGGACGCATGAACGGCTTCTCATTCGAATACAACGGGATTGCTTTCAAAGCATCTCAATTGGGAAAAGGGTATTCCTGGTCTGCCTTGCAAAGCAGAATCGACTACCAACAGGAACGTGATAATGCTTTCCTGTTTAAACTGAAATCATCTGTCAGAGAAACATCTGTTAGTGCAACTCATGATATGGCCATAACTACAGATGCTCCTGAAACCACGAAAGAATACGTTAACCGCCCTATAGAAGCACTTATCGTCGATAAACGAGCTGCTGGTCAGGACGAATACTCTATCGCTTCTGTCGAAGCGCTTCTCCCAGAAGCTGTTGCAACTAACAAAGAAGCGATAGCAACCGAAGCGTTAAAAGTAGCGCCCAAGCGAAGCTATGCAGTGTCAGCGTTCAGGTGGTTGGAATACATCCCCTACCTCGATGTAATTTATCGTATGTTGAGAAACCTCAAAATCTCCCCCCTTAAACGCCCTCGAAAACACAAAACCATCACTGGCGTGAGAATGATAGAGATAACATCATCACCCCCCAAAACTGCCATTGAAACACCACATAAATCGCATAAAGCTTCGCTTTCAATGTAGGGCTGGCAAGCCTTTTTTGATAGATACAGGCCAACGAATCGATCGTTTATACCGATCGATAATCTAGTGTTGATAGCTAATATCTATCATTAATCTTTAATCGATCGGTACAAGTGATTTGCCTTTCCTGTAAACCCAGTCAAAATGTGCTTTTACACCAAAGAATATAACAGACTGATTTAACTAGCCTATTTACGTATTCAACTAACATGCAGGTTTTGAAATGGCA
>QFQM01000443.1 GCA_003243255.1 Flavobacterium psychrophilum
ACGTAAAAGCAAATAATCTCCAATTCCGCCCGGAATGGATAAGAAAACAAGGCGTTTAAATTCCTTTTTATACAGGCCAAGCAGGTGAGCAATGGTGTTCCGGAAAGGGAGGTAACGGAGTTTCTTCAGCCAGGTAATGCGCTTAATCGATTCATACCCCCCAAACACCTCATCCGCTCCTACTCCTGATAACACCACCTTTAAACCAGCCTGCTTGGCGCAACTGGATACGAAATAGGCATTTACTCCATCGATGGAGGGTTGATCCATGGCTTGCCATACATCTTCGAGATTTTGCCAAAAAACAGACTCAGTAACAAAATACGAATGATGCTCCAGGTGCTGGGTACGGTCCAGTATCATTTGCTGATAGGGAAGCTCATCAAAGCTGGCATCCTCAAAGTTGACAGAAACTGTTTTCACACTCTGCTCTACCTGATCAGCAAGTAAAGTAAGCAGGCTGGAGTCAATGCCTCCGCTCAGAAAAATACCCAAAGGCGCATCCGATAGCATATTCTTGTGAGATGCCGCAGCAATGGCCTGCTTCATGCAGCTCAACGCTGTCTCTACCTTATTAATGGTATATTTTTTTGATCCCGGCTTGTAATACAACTCGGTTCGAAAGTTAAAACGGAGGAGATCAAATTCCAGAAAAGTACCCGGAGCCAGTTGAAAGACAGAAGCGAGTGTAGTGTGCGGATGCGGCAATGAGCCAAAGGCAAGGAAGAGCACTTTCCAGTCTTCATTCTCCTTCCAGCCTCCCCTTAACGCCTGAAAAGCCCGCACCTCTGATGCGAAAATCAATTCCTGGTTACTCGCAAAATAATACAACGGCTTTACACCTAATTGATCACGAACCAGATAGATTTTCTTTCTGATCTTATCATAAAGGGAAAATGCAAATATTCCCTCGAGTCGGTTAAAGAAGGAAATGCCCCATTGTTCATAAGCACTGATGATGACTTCTGTATCCGTATGTGTTTTAAAAACAACTCCCTTCAACTCTAACTCCTGCTTGAGGAGACGGTAATTATAAATTTCTCCGTTATAGGAAAGCACAATATTTTCATTGTGCGACAGCATGGGTTGATGACCAGCGGATGAAAGATCGATGATTGATAGCCTGCGATGACCAAACGAAACAGGCGCTTCAATAAAAACTCCTTCATCATCGGGCCCACCATGTCTCAGAATGGTGAGCATTCGCTCTAACCCTGATTTAAAATCATATTGATTATCAGATGAAATAATTCCTGCTATCCTACACATGCTCCATATCCTAACTCAAACATTATTACCTAATCTATATTCGATACATAATAAGGTATTGGTTTTCTTTACCTTCCCATTTTTCACCAGGGCAGCAGGGTTAATCCTCTGAGTAATAGCCGTGACCATGGTGCTTTTTCTTGCCATTACTTCTTAATCCGTAGCCATAACCATATCCATATTCATACCCATACCCATACCCATATCCAGGACCTGACTTATAGATATCATTTAATACAATACTGATATGCTTGATTTTACCTGTCGCATAAAAATCGTGAATATTGATGAGTAAGCTTTTGGGAGTAAAATTCTGACGAACCATAAAAAGAATATGGTCGGCATGATCCGCCATCACAAAGGCATCAGTAACCAGGGCGAGCGGAGGAGTATCAATAATGATATAATCATATCGTTCCTTGGCTTCTTCAATAAACCGGCTCATTTTATGAGTAAGCAAAAGCTCAGAAGGATTGGGAGGAACAGGTCCCCCGCTGATCAGATCTAGCGACTCGTAACTGGTTCGCTGTATTACACTGTCAAAATCATTAAGTCCTGCCAGGTATGTACTCAGCCCAACGTCATTGCTAAGAGCAAAGTCACTATAAATTTTTGGTTTTCGTAAATCCGCACCTACGATAAGGGTTTTACGACCGGATAAAGCAAAAACAGAAGCCAGATTGATGGAAGCAAATGTTTTTCCTTCCCCACTGATGGAGCTGGTGACCATAAATACCGCTTTGGTTTTCCCCTCGATGAAGTAATTCAGATTGGAGCGCAGCGCTCTAAAAGATTCAGCGATAGGGGATTTGGGTGAAGCGATCACTTCCAGATTATTAGTCGTACGCTTATGCCCTAACCCACCAATAAAAGGTATGTTGGTTATTTTTTCAACATCTTCCCTGGACTGCACCAGATTATTAGAAATCTCAATCAGAAGAAACAATCCGATAGGTAATCCTAAGCCAACAATTAACGCAATAAGATAATTATTAGATGGTATTGGAGCAATCGGCCCACCTGACGCAGGTGGATTAACAACAGCAATATCGGTGGTCGTGGATGCCCTTGAAATACCTGCTTCGGCCCGCTTCTGAAGTAAAAATATGTAAAGTGTTTCCAGTAATGAATAATTTCGCTGAATAGCAACCAACTGACGTTCTGCCAAAGGAAGTTTACCTAATTGACGCTCTACTTCTGCAAGTTGCCGATCAATATACCCCATTTTGATTTTGTCAGTGGTCGCCTGATTGAATACAGCCT
>QFQM01000444.1 GCA_003243255.1 Flavobacterium psychrophilum
ATAGCCCTTTACGAGAATTTAAAGCCAAAAAGGTTTCAATAAGGGATTGTTTTTTTGTTTCCAACTACTCCGGAAATATTTGGCAGCCGCCGAGATTTAACGCTTAATTTCTTTTAGATCGTGTCTTATCGTTTGATATGCATTTTGTGCATATCGTCCGTAACATCATTGCTTTTCGGCTTTGATCAGGTGTTGTACAATTTACGTATAACAATACACAGCACGCATCTTTCCCGCCTTTTTCCATTCTGAGAAAAGGACTACATATCTTTTTACTAAGCGTTAAATAACAAAATACACTGTGTTAGATCGTATTATTAAATTCAGTATAAAGAACAAAATCATTATTGGTTTAATGACTTTGTTACTTATAATATGGGGAGCGTGGAGTGCCACCAAATTGCCCATAGATGCCGTCCCTGATATTACCAACAATCAGGTTCAGATATTTACTACCTGTCCAACATTGGCAGGACAAGAAGTAGAACAACTGGTAACCTTTCCCATAGAGCAAAGTATTGCCAATGTTCCGAAAATCGAAGAAATCCGCAGTATTTCCCGTTTCGGACTTTCGGTGATAACCGTTGTTTTTGAAGAGGAAGTAGACATATACTTTGCCAGGCAGCTCATCAATGAAAGACTCAAAGAGGCTGTTGATAAAATTCCTCAGGGAATCGGAACGCCGGAAATGGCACCGGTCAGTACAGGTTTAGGCGAAGTGTACCAGTATATCATTCACCCTAAAAAGGGAAGCGAAAGCAAATACAACGCAAAAGACCTTCGCACGATGCAGGATTGGATCGTTGCCAGGCAATTATATGGTACTCCGGGTATTGCCGAAGTGAACAGCTTTGGAGGTCAATTGAAGCAATACGAAGTTGCTGTAAATCCCGATAGATTGAGAGCAATGGGTGTAAGTATCCCGGATATCTTTACAGCTCTTGAAAAGAATAACCAGAACACCGGGGGGGCGTATATCGACAAAAAGCCAAATGCCTATTTCATCAGAGGTATAGGTCTGGTAACGTCTTTAGATGACGTTAGAAGAATTGTGGTTAAAAATTCCGGAGCCGTACCCATATATATAAATGACGTTGCTGAAGTGAAATTCGGTAACGCAGTAAGGTATGGCGCTTTAACTTATAATGGAGAAGTAGACGCTGTAGGCGGTGTAGTGATGATGTTGAAAGGGGAAAACAGTAACGAGGTTGTTAAGCGGATAAAAGAAAAGTTACCTACTATTCAACAGTCGCTGCCTGATGATATTACTATCGAACCATACCTGGACAGAACTGATCTTGTGGGTCGGGCTATCAGTACAGTGGAAAAGAATTTGATTGAAGGAGCGCTGATAGTGATTTTTGTACTGGTATTGTTTCTTGGGAATTTCCGGGCCGGATTGATCGTAGCTTCTGCCATTCCCCTTGCAATGTTATTTGCACTTGGAATGATGAACGTATTTGGAGTGAGCGCCAACCTGATGAGTTTAGGAGCTATAGACTTCGGACTGATCGTAGATGGGGCTGTTATCGTCGTAGAAGCTACAATGCACCATCTTGGTCTGCGAAAATCGACGGCCAAGTTGACTCAAACTGAAATGGATGATGAAGTATTTACTTCGGCGTCTAAGATACGTACCAGTGCTGCTTTTGGAGAAATCATTATCCTCATTGTATATATCCCTATTCTTACTTTGGTTGGTGTTGAGGGCAAAATGTTCCGTCCAATGGCCCAGACAGTTGGCTTTGCCATTTTCGGAGCATTGATATTATCCCTGACTTATATCCCAGTGATGTGTGCTTTGTTTTTATCAAAGAAAACCAGTCACAAACGCACATTTAGTGACAAGATGATGGGGAAATTACAAAGTTGGTACCAACCATTGTTACAAAAAGCTATCCGGATTAAATATATTGTAGTAGGCGTCACCGTTGGCATTTTTGCAATTGCTATATTTTTCTTCAGCAGAATGGGTGGAGAGTTCATTCCTCAATTACAAGAGGGAGACTATGCGTTTCACTGTATTCTACCACAGGGAAGTTCCTTGAATCAGAGTATCGAAACTTCCATGCAGGCTTCTCGGATTATCAAACAATTTGATGAAGTCAAGATGGTTGTAGGTAAAACCGGCGCAGCCGAGGTACCTACAGATCCGATGCCTCCTGAGGCTACTGACCTAATGGCGGTCCTTAAACCTGAGGATGAATGGAAATCTGGACGAAGTTATACGGAACTCGCAGATGCTATAATGGAAAAGCTGGAAGTTATACCAGGTGTGTTCTTTGAAAAAAACCAGCCGATCCAGATGCGTTTTAATGAGCTGATGACGGGGATCAGACAGGATGTAGCAGTCAAGATCTTTGGTGAGAATATCGACACGCTGGCTTCTTATGCGAATAGAGTAAGTGAGGTTATTCAAGGTGTACCCGGTGCTACTTCTCCCCAGGTCGAGCGGGTTAGCGGGCTTCCGCAGATCAATGTTGAATATGATCGCACTCGAATTGCCAACTACGGGTTGACAATACAGG
>QFQM01000445.1 GCA_003243255.1 Flavobacterium psychrophilum
AACAGCGGAGAGAGATTTATGATAAGGATAACAAACACTACGTTGATATCTATTATGGAAGTGACGAGAGCGGATCGGTGTTAAGTTATAATGGTTACTTCGGAAGTGATTCTGGTTATCGCGGGTCACAGCAACAAACCGGAAATGGGCCAGGTGATCCGGGATTGAATATGGGGGCATATGCCTATGCAAGTGGGGCGGCATTAGTTCTTTTAGGTGATGATGTTACAGGGATTGGGTTAGTTGATGATATAGCAATTCCATTTATATACGCAGGTGCAACGACAGTCTTCCTGTATCAGAACAAAGATTTAATTGCAAAGCAAGCTCGTGAAGTAGCCAACTTACTCAAGAGAGCAGCAGGTCCGCAAGGCTTCATGTATACACTTGTAGTCAATACTCCTGGAACTTACTTGGATGTTAGAGGTATGCCAGTTACTTTGAATACTGGCGATGTCTGGAAGTTTGGAGAGACAACTACTAATAGTAGATACTCACGTAATGATTTAGAAAGAATGATTCCCGGTGGAGTAACAATGGTTCCAACATTCTTTGGTAATCAAGTTGAGATTAAAGTAGCAGAGAAGGCAGCGATATACGGTTACTTCTTTCAAAATGGTTCGCTACCTCCCGGAAATAGAATTTTTAGATAATTTGAAATAATATGTATTTTGGTATTGCACCATCTCTTTCAGTAGAGGTTATGAAACATTCCATCATGATTAATTCATTAACCAGTGATTTAAAGTCATTTTTAGAAGATAAGAATTATGGTGATGAAATCGCTGAGCTAACCATTGGCATTACAAGTATAAGTCCACAGTTTTCTCAATTTTTTAAACCTCGTCCGCCTAAGTATACGAAGGGGCACAAATCATACATTAAGGAAGATGTACACTATAAATTGTATAACTCTTTTGAGTATGATGTTCGATTGGACTTTGAAGCTTTTAAAGATGCAAATGAACTAGAAGCACAAAAGATGATTGTTCAAGGCATATTGTCTTCGTTTGATGTGTTTAAAAAGTTTAAGAATTTTAACTCTGACCAATTGAAATCCGATTTAGAAGGTCTATTTAAATCCAAAGGTTGGTTATAAGATGAAACCAAGAAACGAAGCGATTGAGAATTTGCAGCGGTTACGTTCAGTATCAAAATTTGAAGCCGATGAATCCAGATTTTATCCTGGTCTTGAGAATGAAAGCATCAGGGATAGGGTAACAGATTTAATTAATCGGGGCATTGACGAATTTATATCGGTAGCACAAAATAACGGAAGCGAGAAAGATTTTCTGCAGGCAATAAGTAAAGGTCTGTCTTACTTTGAGACTTTGAATTATAGTTTGGATACTGAAGATCGAGAACGCGTTTGCGGATACTTTGAGGAAATGATGGATGCCATAGGAATGGAAAGTTCAGGCGGTATCCTTAATAAGTGGATGTATGGATTTGATATAACACAAACCCCGGTTTAGTATCGGTTTTTTGTTTTATTCATTACTTTATCTTTTTAATAAATGAATAGGATAAGAATTTTAATTGGATTATGCATGTTCTCAGGCATAGTAACCTATGCCCAAAGTTTATCTTTAAAAATTAATACGGATTCTTTAAAGATAGATAGAAAGACTAATTCGCTCGTAGTTTCGCTAACACTCTGCAATAAGTCAAAAAATAACCTACTCGTTTATGGAGTTGGATCACCGCCCATATCTGTGTCGTTTGATCTTATTGAATTTTGCGATGTAAGCAATGTTGGTACAGGAACGGCTTTTGCGCTATATCGTACGACGGGTGAGCAAGAGATTCCAAGAATTGAAATGGTCGACAGATATGATCGAAGGAAGATTACAGACTATATTCTCGATAGCTCACTTCTTGTTATAAAAGATCATTTTATTAAAAGTCAGATGTTGTTAAAGAGCGGAGCGGAAATAGTTTTTACAGAGCAAATTTCATTAGAAGGTTTCTATTTACGAAAGGGAATTTATTATCTTCAAATGGTTTACTATTGTGGTGACAAAATTTCAAATATGGTTGACGTAAAAAAAAGTAATAGTTTTGGAAACGAAATATTTCGAGGTTGTGCCCGATCACAGAAAATTCCCATTACAATGCATTGATATATCATGATCTTACGATTAGTTGGAAAAAGTAACCGACTATATTGTAAGTTCTCGTTTGATGTTGATTCAAATACACCAGGAAAGTCATCAGTTTTCCAAACAAGCTTTCTATAACTAACAAAACCGGTTCCTGTTCGCGTGCAACCATGGCAGCGATTCGCTATCTTGCCTCTCCCATAAACCAATAAATTGTGCTCCTCCACCGCGCCATTTTACTAGTACTCTTTGTCCTTGTGAGCGGACTGGCAATGGCGCAATCCACAAAACAGGACTCCATCACCCACCGCTACGACAGCCTGGCGAAAGTCAAACTTCAGAAAGCGGATTCCACCAATGACCGCATCAATACTAAAATCGATGCCACTCAATCTAAAATCAATAAACTACTCAATCCG